>NZ_JCBAJO010000090.1:0-17621 GCF_059772245.1 Cupriavidus sp. R6-3 | reverse complement strand
GCGGTAGCGGCCGGCTGCGCCACCGGTTGCGACAGCGGGGGCTGCAACAGCTGCGACAGCAATACATCCGGCAATACATCGGGCAATACGTTGGGCAATACATCGGGCAATGCGTCCAGCCCTGCCCCGTCCGCGCACGAGAAGCCGATCCGCATCGTGCGCAAGCCGCAGGGCAAGGGCCAGGGGCAGATACACGACAGCGCGCGGTAGCACGTCGTAGCAGCACGCCGCAGCCGCACGCCATAGTAGAGAGGGCCAGCTTTTGCTGGCCCTTTGCTTTAGGTCAAACGGGTCCGCAGGCACCACGGGCACACTCGGCATGGGGTCTTTCCCAGTCCTGTCGATCACAACATGAGCCCGATGCAATCTCCTCGTACCCGATTGGCAACGGTCGCCGCGGCGGCCGTCATGATGGCCTTCCCGCCGCTGCACGCCAACGCGGCCGACGCTGCAACCAACACGGCAACCGGCGCCGCAGGTGGCATCGCGGCCGCTACCGCGGCCGGCACCGAGCCCGAAGGCAACTGGATGGTCCGCCTGCGCGGCACCTATCTCGACTTTGCGCAGAAGTCCGACCCCGTCGGCGGCGCGGGCGCCTCGGACCGCATCGGCGTCAACAACAAGTGGATCCCGAGCTGGATGTCACCTATTTCTTCACGCCGCACATTGCCGCGGAACTGGTGCTGACCGTTCCGCAGAAGCACGACGTCCATCTCGACGGCAATCGGATCGGCACGTTCAAGCATCTGCCGCCGACGCTGCTGGTGCAGTACCACTTCCTGCCGCATGCCACCATCCGGCCCTATGTCGGCGCGGGGCTGAACTTCACGCGAATCTGGGGCGCGGATCTCGCCGGCAATACGCTGTCGCTGGACCGCTGGAGCATCGCGCCCGCGCTGCAAATCGGCATGGACTACCGGCTGACGCGCCACTGGTACCTGAATGCGGACATCAAGAAGGTGTGGCTCTCCAGCGATGTGAAGGCCGCCGGCGCCAAGGTGTCGGAGGTCAAGCTGGACCCGTGGCTGTTCAGCGTCGGCGTGGGATATCGGTTCTGAGGGCCGGTCTTATTGGCACGCAGAAACGGGTACGCTCGTCTCTCGCTGCCGCTGTTGCGGACCGATGAAACGCCCCCGGGGCTCGTCGCCATGGGGGCGTTTCGGATCGCAGGGCCCGGCACCGGCGCGGCACGGCGCGCCAGCCGCGCGCCAAATGCCCGCCAACTGCCCGCCAACTGCGCGCCAACTGCCCGCCCTAGATCGCAGTGCCCGCAATCGTCACCGACAACCGTTGCCCGGTCTTCCTGACGCTGCAGCTCGCGGTCAGCGAGAAGTCGCCCGGCGTCAACGGCGTCACGCCGACCTGGCCCGGATGCGTGGCCGGGGTCACGGCGATATTGCCGGCCTGCTGCCAGTCCCACGCCTCGCATTCGAGGAAGGTCAGCGCGTTGCCGCGATGCCTGACGGTCGCGGTGACCGGGATCGGCAGCGGCGGCATCGTCGCGATGCGCAGCGGTTGCGGACCGTCGTAGACCAGCGCCCAGGTCGGCTGCTCGGTCACCGTCAGGCCGGCGCTCGGCGTGGCATCGAGGGCCTTGCTGGTGGCGGTGACCTTCAACAGGCTCTGCAGCGGATCGGCCCCGTTGGGACGGCTGGTGTTCAGCGTGAAGCCGCGCCCGCTCGCCGTGGGCTGGACCGACAGCGACGGCGAGGTGCTGGCGTACGACCATTGGCCGTCGAACTGCGCGGTCGCATCAAGGCCGTCGCTGCGCATCACGCGCGCGGACAGCGTGGCCGGATAGCCGTTCAGGATCGAGATCGCGTCGATCGGCGTGCCGTTGCGCAGCAGCTCGAGCGTGTAGGCGTAGCTGCCGTTCTTCAGCACCACGACGGCGATCCGCGCGGCCAGCGCGACGCCATTGGGCGCCGTCACGCCGACGGTGACCGTGCCCTCGACCGTGCTGGTGGTGGACGGATTGACGCCGTGCAGCGTCGCGCGCTCGCGATCGGCACCGAGCTGGATGCCGGCGACCGAGCTGGCCCAGGCCCAGTCGTGCACGGCGGCCGACACATCGATACCGTCGCCATCGAGCAGCGTGGCGCGGATCTGCCGCGTTTCGCCATTGGCCAGCATCAGCAGCGGATGCGAGACCGCGAGGCTGTAGTGGTGGCTGGCGGCGACGGTGATCGTGGCCGTCTGCACCGGCAGCACGATGGCCTTGCCGTCGGCACCGTTGATGGTGGCGGCGACCTGCACGTTGACGGTGCCCGGCGCAATGCCGGTCACGACCGCGGCACCGGCGACGGTGGCGCTCGGTGTCACCGTCGCGACGGCGGGATCGGACGAGGTCCACGCGTAGCTGCCCTGGGCGGTAACGTCCTTGCCATTGCTGTCGACGATGACGGCGGCCAGCGTCAGCGTGCGGCCCACGCCGACCTGTCCGGCGGATTGCCCGAGTGTCACGGTATAGCTGACCGTTGTCGGGGAGCCGTTGGACCCGGGTCCCGACGATCCGCCGGAACCCGAGCCCGAACTCGGACCCGCTGCCGCACCATCGCTGCCGCCGCCTCCGCCGCATGCGGCTAATACCAACGCTGTCAGCGCCGCCGCGACCCAGGCGAGCGCCTTCGACCCCGTTCCCGTTCTCATGATGTCTCCCCCGTTTGCTGGGCCAATGTCCCCATTCAGGCTAGGCGCGACGGCGGCGTCGCTGTACCGGCCAGGCGGTGGACGATGGCCGCGGTTTGCGTGGGGCAGCGCGCGTTCAGGTACGAGACCGGGAGCGCGATCTCATCCATTTGGCCGAGACCGCGGTGTGGCGTCACACCACCGCAGCGTGCGCGCTTGACGAGTCGACGCTCGATGCACTACGCTTTGTGGCTGCTACACCGTAGCGCCTCGTCGAATCGCGTCGAATCGCATCGAAGCTCGACACCACTCACACCAGCCAGCACGATGTCCGTTGCAACGACCGTCCACCGCCAAGCCGCCGATGCCATGCGCATCGCCGCGTCGGCGCGCGCGCGTCGTGCGGTCGCCATCGATGGCCTCGGCTCGGTCCGCGCGCTCGCCTGCGCCCTCTCCTCGCTACAACTAGACCTACCGATCGGTTGCCGGGCCTAGCGCCCCGTGGCAGTTCGGCAGCCTGTCGCCACCTTTCCGTTCGCATTGGCACGCCGCAATCGGCCTCGATTGCGATCCTGATCGCGCCCGATCGGCATTCGATCGTCCGCGTGCCATCCGTCCCCCTTTTCTTTCGCTATCGCGATTCCCTCGCGAGGAGGACCCGTTCATGCTGCGCAACCCCGCCGTCAAATACCGCCCCGCCGCCACCGTCGATCTGCCGGATCGCAGCTGGCCCAACCAGCGCATCACGCGCGCGCCGATCTGGATGAGCACCGATCTGCGCGACGGCAACCAGGCGCTGATCGAGCCGATGAGCGTGGCGAGCAAGCTGCGCTTCTTCGAACAACTGGTGAAGATCGGCCTCAAGCAGATCGAGGTCGCGTTTCCGTCGGCATCGCAGACCGATTTCGACTTCGTGCGCATGCTGATCGAGCAGAACCGCATTCCCGACGACGTGACCATCGTCGTGCTGACGCAGGCGCGCGACGACCTGATCCGCCGCACCATCGAATCGCTGCGCGGCGCGCCGCGTGCGGTCGTGCATCTGTACAACCCGATCGCGCCGGCGTTTCGCCGCATCGTGTTCGGCGCGAGCCGCGACGAGGTCAAGGAGATCGCGCTGGCCGGCACGCGGCTGATCCGCGAACTGACCGATGCGATTCCCGGCACCGCGTGGACCTACGAGTATTCGCCCGAGACCTTCAGCATGACCGAGCTCGATTTCGCGCTCGAAGTCAGCGACGCCGTCGCCGACATCTGGGAGCCGGGTCCGTCGCGGCCGATGATCCTGAACCTGCCGAGCACGGTTGAGTGCAGCACGCCCAATGTGTTTGCCGACCAGATCGAATGGATGCATCGGCATCTGGCCCGCCGCGCCGACATCGTGCTGTCGGTCCACCCGCATAACGATCGCGGCACCGCGGTGGCGGCGGCCGAACTGGCCGTGATGGCCGGTGCCGATCGCGTCGAGGGCTGCCTGTTCGGCAACGGCGAGCGCACCGGCAACGTCGACCTGGTCACGCTGGCGTTGAACCTCTATACGCAGGGCGTCGATCCGCAGCTGGACTTCTCCGATATCAACGAGGTGCGCCAGTGCGTCGAGCATTGCAATCAGCTGCCGGTGCATCCGCGCCATCCCTATGCCGGCGATCTGGTGTTCACGGCGTTCTCGGGCTCGCATCAGGACGCGATACGCAAGGGCTTCGCCCAGCAGAGGCCGGATGCCATCTGGGAGGTGCCGTACCTGCCGATCGATCCCGCCGACCTGGGCCGCAGCTATGACGCGGTGATCCGCGTCAACAGCCAGTCCGGCAAGGGCGGCATGGCCTATCTGCTCGAACAGGTGCACGGGCTGTATCTGCCGCGCCGGCTGCAGATCGAGTTCAGCCGCGCGGTGCAGCGCATGACCGACGAGACCGGGGCCGAGGCCAGCGCGGACGATCTGTTCGCACTGTTCCGCCGCGAATATCTCGATGTCGATGCGCCGCTGCGCTACGTGTCGCACCGGATGATGTCGAGCGCGGACGACCAGGTCGAGATCGAGGCGACGCTGGTGCAGGATGGCGCCACGCGCGTGGTGCGCGGCAAGGGCAACGGTCCGATCGACGCCTTCGTGCGCGCGCTCGGCATGCCGGTGCGCGTGATGGACTACCACGAACACGCGCAATCGTCCGGCGCCGATGCGCGCGCGGCCTGCTATGTCGAGGTACGGGTAGGGGAATCAGCGACCGGCTTCGGCGCGGGGATCGACGCGAATCTGGTGACGGCGTCGTTGAAGGCGGTGGTGTCGGGGATCAATCGGCATTTGCGGGCGGCACAGCTGAGCGGCGCCGAGCAGCAGGCCGCCTGAGACACCCGCGCACCTTGCGACACCGCAGGTTGGCTTCCCTCTCCCGCTCACGGGAGAGGGGACACCATAGCGATACCGGCGGCGTCGCGCGTCACCGTGTCACCGTGTCACCGTGTCACCGTGTCACCGTGTCACCGGAACGCCGGCTCGTCGAAGCTGCGCAGCTTGCGCGAGTGCAGCGCCTCGACGCCGTTCTCGCGCAGGATGCGGATCGCTTCGAGCCCGATCGTCATATGCTGGCTGACGCGCTGGCGATAGAAGGCGTTGGCCATGCCGCGCAGCTTCAATTCGCCGTGCAGCGGCTTGTCCGAGACGCACAGCAGCGTGCCGTAGGGCACGCGCAGGCGGAAGCCGTTGGCCGCCACCGTCGCGCTTTCCATGTCGATCGCGATCGCGCGCGACTGGTTGAACCGCGCGTACAGCGTCTTGGACTTCAATTCCCAATTGCGGTCGTCGGTCGAGACCACGGTGCCGGTGCGCATCCGCGTCTTCATCTCGTTGCCCGACAGCCCGGTCACCCGCGCTACCGCTTCCTGCAGCGCGACCTGGATCTCGGCAATCGGCGGCACCGGGACCCATGGCGGCAGGTCCTGGTCCAGCACGTGGTCGTCGCGGACATAGGCGTGCGCCAGCACGTAGTCGCCAAGCTGCTGCGAGCGGCGCAGGCCGCCGCAATGCCCCACCATCAGCCAGCAATGCGGGCGCAGCACCGCCAGATGGTCGGTCATCGTCTTGGCATTCGACGGGCCGACGCCGATATTGACCAGCGTGACCCCGAGCCGGTCCTCGCGCACCAGGTGATAGGCCGGCATCTGCGGCAGCGCGCGCGGATACAGCGCCAGATCGGGCTCGGCCTCGCCGTGGTTCTGCACGATATCGCCGGGCTCGACGAAGCGGATGTACTCGTCGCCATCGGCGCTGGTCATCAGCGAACGGCCCAGCGCGACGAACTCGTCGACATAGCGCTGGTAATTGGTGAATAGCACGAAGCGCTGGAAGTGCTGCGGCGCCGTGCCGGTGTAGTGGTACAGCCGCTGCAGCGCCAGATCGACGCGCTCGGCGGGAAACAGCGACAGCGGCCAGGCCTCGCCGGGCACGGGCTCGTAGGTGCCGTTGGCGATCCCGTCGTCGATGCGGCTCAGTTCTGGCAGCACGAACGACGCCTCGAGTTCGCGGGCCTGCGTGTAGCTGATATCGGTGGTCGACGCCTCGATCACGAAGGGCAGCGGAATCGGCCGCCGGCTGGTGCCCACCACCACCGGCACGCGGTGATAGCGCATCAGCCGTTCGATCTGGTCGCGGTAGTAGTCGGCAAACAGATCGGGCCGCGTCACGGTGGTGCCATAAACCCCGGGATACGCCACCGTGCCCCACGACGGCCGGCTGTCGGTCACCATCGTTTCGATATTGACCGAGATGCCCAGATAGGGATAACAGGCATGCGCCGCCGAGGGCAGCGGCTCGCCGCGGGCGAAGGCATCGAAACGCGCGCGCACCGCGCCGACCGCGTTGTCGTAGATCTCGCCGATGCGCGCCAGCGCGGCTTCTGGGTCGGTGAACTCGGCCAACTGGTCGGCCGGATGGGCGGAAGAGAAGATCGAGGCTTGCATGCGACGATCATACTCCGGAGCGCACGCGCCCTGCACATGACCGTGCTGGCGACCCGGCAAACCATCGCGATGCCGCTCCAGCGAATGCGGGAGCGGCATGCGGGAGCGGCTGCCGGCTTATTTCCTCGGCTCACTTCGCCGGCTTGTTCGCCCGCCTTATTCCGGCTGGATATTGGCGGCGCGGATGATGCGCCCCCATTTGGCCGATTCCTGCTGCTGGAAGGCCGCCAGTTCGGCCGGCGTGCTGGTAAAGATCTCGGTGCCGGTGCTGCGATAGAAGTTGCTTGCGGTCTGGCTGCGCGCCGCCTTGACGAGCAGCTCGTTCAGCTTCGCGACCACCGGCTGCGGCGTGCCCGCCGGCGTGTACGCCGCGAACCAGTAGCTCATCTCGTAGCCCTTGACGCCCGCCTCGTCGATGGTCGGCACATCCGGTGCCAGCGGCGAACGGGTCTTGCCGGACACGCCGAGCGCGCGCAGCTTGCCGCTCTTGACCTGCGGCAGGCCGGTCGCGGTATCGGTGATCATCATCTGGATCTGGTTGCCGAGCAGGTCGGTGACCGCCAGCGGATTGCTCTTGTAGGGCACGTGCAGCAGCTGGACCTGCGCCATCTGCTGGAACAGTTCGCCGGCGATGCGCGACGACGAGCTGCCGCTGCCGAAGCTCAGCTTGCCCGGCTGCTGCTTGGCCAGCGCGATGAACTCGCCCACGGTCTTCACCGGCAATTGCGGGTTGACCACCATGATCTGCCCGCCCTTGCCCAGCGCGGTGATCGGCGTGAAATCCTTGACCGGATCGTAGGGCAGCTTCTTGAACAGATGCTCGTTGGCCGCGTGCGTGGTGTTGGTCGTGATCAGCACCGTATAGCCGTCCGGCGCGGCCTTGGCGACGTCGGAGGCCGCGATGAAGCCGTTGGCGCCCGGCTTGTTGTCGACCACCACGGTGACCTTCGCATCGGTGGTCATCGCCTGGCCGATGGCGCGGGCCAGCTGGTCGGTGGCGCTGCCGGCGGCGAAGGGCACGACGAAACGGACCGGCTTGTCGGGGAATTCCGCGCGCGCCGGCGCTGACGGCAGCGCCAGCGCGGCGAATGCCGTCAGCGCGGCCAGCGCGGGGAGCAGTGTCTTCAGGCGCGGCGCCGGTTGCGTTCGCACGGCCGCGGGCAGGAATCGGGATGGCATGGTGTGGTCTCCTCTGGGTGTTTTATGAGGTCAGTTATCAGGTCGGTGATCAGGTCGGTGATCAGGCCAGTCGTCGGGTCAGGATGAACCGATGCGTGGCGCCGAGTCAGCCGCCTCCGCGCAAGCGCGGCGGCAAGGGAATCTCCAACTGCAGCAGCAGGAAGGACAGGGCCTTGCCGTGCGCGTCGAGATTGAGCGCATCGTTGACGCCGCCGTCGAGCACGCCGTCGAGGACGAAGTTCATCGCATGCAGGCTGGGCACGACGTAGCGCGTCACCGCGGCGGGACGGCGATGACGGAACAGCGTGCGTACCGCGTCCTCGGTCACGTGTGCGAGCAGATGCGCGAAATCGCGCTCGTCATAGGCGATCACGCTGATGTTCGAGCGGTCGCCCTTGTCGCCGGTGCGGGCGTGCGCGAGACGATAGAGGGCAATGGTGTCGGACGTCGTCATGTTCAGCCTTCGATCATCGTGTGGCGCGGCGACACCGCATCGCGCGGCACCAGGCAGGACATCGCGTTCAGCCGCGGACGCAGCGCGGTGCGCACGCCGCCGCCGCCGGCAGGTCCGCAGCAATAGAGCGCGTTGACCTCGCGCAGCAGCGCCTCTGCCACGGCCTTGTCCTCGTGCGCCAGCGCGGCGCGCAGCCGCACGTCCTGGCTTCGCGCTTCATCTGGTTGCGGCGCGGACAGCCATGCGCCGCCATCGTCGGCCAGCACGCTGAGCACGCCGATCAGGTCGAGCCGCACCGGCGCCTCAATGCCCAGCATCGCCATCCGCTTGCGCACGATGTCGCCGGCCAGGCGCGCGCGCGCCGCGGCGTTCGGTCCGGCGTAGGAGATCTCGCCCTCGGCGATCCAGCCGCCTTCATGAAACAGGTTGGCCTTCAGTTGCTCGGGACGCGCGTGGCCGCGGATATTGCGCACCGCGACGCGGTCCGGACCGACCTGCTCGACCGTGACCGCGCTGATGTCGGCCACCACGTCGGGCGTCAGATAGGCGGCGGGGTCGTGGACCTCGTACAGCAGCTGTTCCTTGACGGTACGCAGGTCGACGCAGCCGCCGGTGCCGGCCGCCTTGCCGATCTCGATGCCGCCATCGCTGTCGAGTCGCACGATCGGATAGCCAAGCGCATGGACGTCGGGAACGTCCTTGATGCCGGGATCGGCGAAATAGCCTCCGGTCACCTGCGCACCGCATTCGAGCAGATGGCCGGCCATGGTCGCGCGCGCGAGGCGGTCCCAGTCCTGCCAGGACCATTTGAAATGCGCCATCGCCGGGCCGACCGCCAGGGCCGGGTCGGCGACGCGGCCGCACACCACCACTTGTGCACCGGCGATGAGCGCATCGGCAATGCCCTGCGCGCCGATATAGGCGTTGGCGCAGACGAAGCGGCGCTCGGGAAAGGCCTCGCCCAGGAGGCCCGACAGCAGCGCGCGGCCGGCATCGCCGGACAGATCGTCGCCCTCGACCACGGCCACGCGCGGCCTGGGCAGGCCCAGTTCGGCCGCCAGCGCCTGCACGCGTCGCGCGGCGCCGTGCGGATTGGCCGCGCCGAAATTGCCGATGATCGGAATGCCGTGCGCCAGGCACAGGCCCAGCACCGGGGTCAGCAAGGCGTCGAGCAGCGGCTCGTAGCCGCGCTCGGGATCGGCGCGCCGGGCCAGGTGGGCCAGCGCCAGCGTGCGCTCGGCCAGCGTTTCGAAGATCAGCGCGGCCGGGCCGCCGTCGGCGATCAGCGTGCGCACCACGGGCAGCGCGGCGTCGATGCGATCGCCGGAGAAGCCGGCACCGGAGCCGATCGAGAGGGAAGAAGCCATGGCGGGCGCGATATCAGGAAGTCGACGGTCGGAATCAGGACCAACAGGGATCAACAAGGACCAACAAGGACCAACAAAGACCAATACGGAACCGCGCAGATGCGCGGCCGGTCCCGGCATTCTAGGCACGATGGCGAATTCGGAAAAACGGATTATTTGGATTAATCTAGCGGTCTGGTCGATCAATGTGCGATCGATCCGGCATCGATGCGCGATCAATACGTGGACGTTTGGCGGTCAGCTCGCCGTCCGTTCACCGTCCGTTCGACGTCCGCTCGCCGTCCATTCGCCCTCGATTCACCGTCCATTCGCCAACCATTCGCCGCCATGAACCTGTCCGTCAAACACCTGCGCGCCTTCGTCGCGCTGGCCCAGCAGCGCAATTTCACGCGCGCGGCGCAGGCCTGCCATCTGTCGCAGTCGGCGTTCAGCGCGCTGATCCGCACGCTGGAAGAACAGGCCGGCGCCCGGTTGTTCGAGCGCACCACGCGCTTTGTCGAACTCAGTGCCGAGGGTCGCCGGTTCGAAGAGGTGGCCGAGCGGCTGCTGGCGGACTTCGAGGACGCCTTCGCCGACCTGCGCGACCATGCCGAGCGCCGCAAGGGACGGGTCGCAATCGCGGCGCTGCCGTCGATCGCCGCGGGCGATCTGCCGCCGGTCCTCGCCGCCTTCCGCGAGCGCTACCCAGGCATCGCGCTGGCGCTGCACGATGTGCTGGCCGACGGCTGCATCGATCTGGTACGGCGCGGCCGCGTCGATTTCGCGCTGGCGCCGGCGCCCGGCCAGGATGCGGACCTGAAGATCGAGCCGCTGGTGGCGGACTCCTTCCACGTGGTCAGCCCGGCCGATCATCCGCTCGCCACGCGCCGCAGCATCGCCCCGGCCGCGCTCGCCGGCCTGCCGTTCATCCATCTGTCGCGCACCAGCAGCGTGCGGCAGCATCTGGACGCCGCGCTGCATCCGACGCGGCTCAATGGCGTGATGGAGGTCGAGCATCTGGCCACGGTAGCCGGGCTCGTGGCCGCAGGCCTCGGCGTCACCGTGGTGCCGTCGCTGGCGCTGTTCCAGTTCCGGCTGCCCAATCTGGCGATCCGGCCGCTGCGGCTGGAATCGCTGGTGCGCGACATCTGCCTGGTGCGGCTGCGCGACCGCGGTGATTCGGCCGCGGCCAGCGCGATGCTCGACTACGTCTACGCGCACTTTCGCAAGCGGCGCGGCGCGCAGGATGCCGCGCGGGCGACGCGTCCGAAGTGAGTCAGACGTGAGTCAGAAATGAGCCAGATAGCCGCCGTCGACGGCAAGGACGTGGCCGGTGACATAGGACGCCGCCGGCGAGGCGAGGAACACCGCGGCGCCCGCGATCTCCTCCGGCTGCCCCCAGCGCCCCAGCGAGGTACGGCGCTGCAGCCAGTCCTTCACGCCGGCGTCGCCGACCATCGGCTGGTTCGGCTCGGTGGCGAAGAACCCCGGCGCAATCGCGTTGACGGTGACGCCATCGCGCCCCAGGTCCGCCGATAGCGAGCGCGTCAGCGCATCGAGCGCGCCCTTGGTGGCGGGATACAGCACGTCGTCGCCCCGCGCCACCTGTCCCGCGATCGAGCTGACATTGATGATGCGGCCATAGCCACCGCGACGCATGCGTATCGCTGCATGCCGGCACAGGTTGTACGGCGCGACCAGATTGGTCTCCATCATCGCGCGCAGATCGCCGGTATCGAGCTCGGCCATGGTCTGCCGATTGCGCGCGCCGGCGTTGTTCACCAGGATGTCGAGCCGGCCATATTGGCTGTCGATGCTGTCGAACGCCTTCGCTACCGCGGTCTCGTCGGTAATGTCGAGCACCAGCGGACGGGCGCCCTCACCGAGCGTGGCGACGGCCTGCTCGACACCCTGCGCATTGCGTGCGGCCACCAGCACGATGGCACCGGCGTCAATCAAGCCTTTCGCGATGGCGATGCCAAGACCCTGCGCACCGCCGGTAACCAGCGCCACGCGGCCGGTCAGCGAGAAGGGATGGGAGGAGGAATGGGATGGGGTATGCGCGGACATGCGGGGAAATATACCGCAGGGAGGCCAGCTTATCCCTGTGGTGTCTGCATGGTTTGTTCGATCAGCCAGTCGCGAAACGCCACCACGCGTGGATCGTCGCTGCTGCTCTGCGGATAGACGAGGTGATACGCATAATCCTGCGCCACGCTGACCCCGATGTCGAACAGCCTGACCAGACGGCCCGCCGCGAGGTCGTTGGCGATCATCGGCAGTTCGACCAGGCCGACGGCGCCGCTGTCCAGCACGGCCTGCACGACGTGCGTGGAATCGGCGAAGGCCATGCAGCGGCTGTCGTCGAAGTTCTCGATGCCGGCCGCCGCCATCCACATCGGCCAGTCCGGCCAGACGATGCCATCGGTCCGGCAATCCACATGGCACAGCGTGTGGTGCAGCAGATCGCGCGGCTCGCGCAGCGGGGGGCCGGATTCGAGCAGGCGGGGACTGCAGATCGGTACCACCACCGTGCCGAACAGACGCTCGGCGCGTGCGCCTTCGTAGTGGCCGGCGCCGAAGCGGATCGCGACGTCGATATCGTCGGCCTCGAAATCACGGACCTGCTCGCTGATATCGAAGGTCAGCTCCAGGCCGGGATTCGCGGCGCGAAATTGCGGCAGCCGAGGCAGCAGCCAGTTGGACGCGAAGCGCGCCTCCAGCGATATCCGAAGATGCGTCGCGCCCCGCGCCATGCGCCGGGCGCGCGCGGTGGCGCGGCGCAGATTGTCGAGCGCATCGGCGGTGGCCTCGTACAGGACCGCGCCGGCGGGTGTCAGCTGGATGCTGCGGCTGGTGCGCGTAAACAGCGTGATGCCGAGCTGTTCCTCGATTTCCTTGATCTGGTAGCTGACCGCCGCGGGCGTCAGGCCGACCTCGTCGGCCGCGCGGGTGAAATTGAGGTGCCGCGCCGCCGCTTCGAAGGTCCGGAGGGCGCGCGTGCCCGGCAGCATGCGATTCATCGATCTTCAGGCGAGATGGGAGGGGCGGCCGAAAACTACCGGTTTCTCGGCGAGGGGTCAATGCGCAGGGAGTCGCGCCGAGCCGGCGCGCACAGAGAGAACGTGGTGCACGGGCACGGGCCCTGCACCACGTATCATCGGACCTTCAGACCATCAAACCGTCAGACCATCAAACCGTCAGACCATCAGACCATCGAACCGCCGATGCAATGCATCGCACCGGATCAGGGGAATGCCGGCACCGCCGGGTCCATCCCCGCGAAGCGGGCTTCCGGATGCGAGCTGCGCAGCAGGGTTTCGATTTCCTCGACACGGCCGCGCGGCACATCGACCATCAACAGGATCTTGCCGTCGGCGATATCGGCCTCGAAGGGCTTGAGCCGGCTGTTCGGCGCGGAGCTGCCGATCATGCTCGAGGCCCAGGCCCCGAACACCGCCCCGAGCACCGCCAGCACGCCGACCAGGCCCCATTGCGGGGTATCGCTGACGATCGGGAACATCGCGACCACCACGCCGGCGACCACGCCGACCGCACCACCGATCATCAAACCCATCTCGGCGGCGTGAACGATATCGGAGGTCTGGAACAGATTGGCTTCATGCAGGCCGGTCATGTCCATGCCGTCGCGGGCGACGAAGTGGATGTGCCGGTGTTCGACGCGATTGATCAGCAAATCGTCCATGGTGCGCCGAGCGCTGACCACGTCGGGCAATAACCAGTAGATGCGTTTGCGCATGACGGATTCCTCCGAGCGAGGTCCCGTCCGTGGGCTGCCGAGGCTGGCAGGTGGCGGCAGAATCCGCCAGCGGGGCGGGTTTTACTTTTGTACGCCACCAGGCAGGGAATCGCAAGCGAAGCCGTGGGGGGCAGCGCACCGTGCCGGCGCCGCGTCGCGTAGCCGTCACGCCGGCACAGGGCCGACGTGACGGCGATGACGCCAGGGCAACGCCAAAAGCCGAAGCTGGGGGCGAAGTCCGAGCCGAAGCGAACCCGCGCCAAAGCGCAAGCCCGAGCCGAAGCCCGAGCCCGACCCGAAGCCGCTCAGAACGTGATCGGCAGCCGCACGTTGACCTGCAGATCCGGCGTATCGCGCGTCAGCCCCGCGCCGACCGAGATATTGAGCGTATAGCGGTCGCTGAAGCGGTACGAATAGCCGACCAGCAGCGAGCCCTGCGTGATCCGCACCGAGCCGGGCACGGTCTGTCCGTTCTGCTTGGTCGGCCAGATGATGCTCTGGTCGTAGCCGATGCTGAATGACGCCCGCTCGTTCAGCGCCAGGCCCATGCCGAAGTTGAAGCCGAAGATGTCGCCCGGCTCGATCTTGCCCAGCGGCTCCTTCTGGCCGTTCAGCACGGTACGGCTGACGTTGTCGCGGCCAAAATTGTGTAGATAGCTGAAGGTGCCGAAGAACACCGCAGGATCGGTCGGCAGCAGCCACGTGATGCCCGGCTGGATCGCATGAAAGCCGGTGCCGGTCGGCATGCCCAGCGGCAGCCCGGTGCCGGTGGTATTGCCGATGCAGCGCTGCACGCAATCGGTGACCACGTCGAACGGGCTCTTGCCGGTATTGGACTTGTAGCGCAGCCAGCCGACGAAATACGGCATGCGGTCGTTGCCGTAGTTCAGCTGATAGCGCAGCGTCGCCTCGACATCGCCCAGTCCGCTACCGCTCGAATTGAAGACGTTGTCGACCGCGGTGCCGGTGAAGACTTCGCGGCTGATGGTCGAGCCCGAGCTATGCACGTATGGCACCTTGGCCTCGATTTCAAGCCGCTTGGTAATGCCGTAGCGGAAGGCGACCGAGGCGACATAGGTCGAGGTCTTGACCTCGCGCACGTCGATCAGCCCGATCAGGATCGCCGGAATCACCGTGTAGCCGACCAGCGCCACGCGGTTGTTGGACGAATAGCCGTACTGGAACGCCGGCTCGACCACCAGCCGGCCGGGCGGCGTCAGCACGCCGGGCTGATCGAAGATCGGCGCGATCTCCGGCGGACGCGTGTCGCGCTCGGGCGGCCGGCCCACCGGTTCCTGCGCCTGTGCGACGGTGGTGCTGCCGTTGGCGGGGCCCTGTGCGGGGCCCTGTGCCGCACCTTGTGCCGGACCTTGTGCCTGATTGACCGGCACGTTGCGCGTATTCGGCAGGCCGGTGTTGCCGCTGGCGGCAGCCGGCGCCGTCGCCGCGCCGGTCGCGATATCGGCGCCGGTCACACCGGGGCCGCGCTGCCCGCCGCGCTTGTTCGCCAGCGCATCGGCGCCGACGATGCTGCGCAACTCGCGGATCGTGGCCTCTTGCTGGGCCATCGAGCGCTTCATCGCGTCGAGCACGGCGGCCTGTTCCGCGACCTCGCGTTTCAGGGCTTCCAGCTTGGCGGCCGTCGGCCCTTCGTCGGGCAGATTCTGCGCATGCGCCAATCCCCCCAGCAATAGCAAGGTCGAGCATCCCGCCTGCCGGATGCCCTGCATCGACCTTTTTCTCATGACTCTCCTCCCCCCGGATGGCGGACTGGTTCAGGAGTCCGCGACCTGTTTGCGTTGTTGCCATGCACCCCTGTGTGTCCGGATGCGACCGCGTGCATCCGTTGCTTTCGCTTGCTTCGTGTGGTCCCGTATGCGTGTTTGGCTCTACCGCATGCTCGCCGCCCGCTGCAGGGCGCTGTTCAATGCCGCGCCGGCGACCCCCGCGCGGAACGCCTGCAAGGTGTTCACGCCCGCATCGATGGTCAACAGGCTCTGGATCGACTGGTTGTTGAGCGAGTTCTGGATCACGGTCGCCGGCGTGCCCGCCAGCGCCCCCGCGTTGAAGCTGTTGCCCGGCCCGTTCTGGATCAGATTGAGCAGGCCGTTGGTGGTGACCGAACCGGTCGCGGTGGCGATCACCGCCGGCGCCGGCATCGGCGGCGTCCCCGAAGACGGTGGAGGCGATGGCGCCGCCACCGTGGCGGTGCCCGGCGTGGAGGTGGACGTGCCTGGCTGTCCCGCGCTCGCCGAGGAACTGGCGCTGCCGCTGCCGGGCGTCGAGGTGCCCTGCCCCGCCTGCCCGGCCTGCCCCAGCGCGTTGGCCGCGACCGAGCCCGCATTGGCCGCGCTCTGCAGCGCGGCGGCAAGCCGTCCTGCCTGTTCCGAGGTGATGCGGCTGACGTCGGGAATCACCAGGCTGGTCGATACCACCAGGTTGCCGTTGATATAGACGGCGCGTTCGATGCCGAACGAGACCTGCAGGCCGCCGGTCTCGAAGCCGCCTCGCAGTTCTTCCAATCGTGCCGATGCGACCGGTTTCCAGCCGGCCATGCCGCTGCGCGCGGCAGCGATGGCATCGTGATGCGGATCCGCGGCGGGGTAGGACGCCAGTCCGGCGTCCAGCCCGTCCTCGCGCGGGGCCTGCGTGCTCCACGCCTGGCCGGCGCAGGCCAGTCCCGCGCCTAGCAGCATCGCTGCCGCGGCCGAATTGGCAGCGCCACGGGCGGCGCCGCGGCGCGCCGGCCGCGTAGTCATGGCTTGTCGATACATGGTGACGGGTCCCTAGAAGTCTCCAGCGCCATGCTTTGGCATGACGGTAAAGAACAGACTGTCCCGATTGACCCCCATCCAGTACGGCCCACTGGGTGCGACGCGCCAGTCCGAAGCCTGGTTGAAGCGCGCGATATCGGTGCGGTTGTGGATCACGAACAGAAGACTACTGTCCCAGATCCGTTCGAAGTGTTCGCGAGACAACGCTCGCGTACCGAGGGCGGGATCGCCAACCAACACCCGATTGCCGCGTACCCCCTTGACCACGACGAAATGGTGGTAGCCGTTCTCGACCACCAGCACGATCGCCGGGACCTGGGTTTCCTCGAGCTTGGACAGCGGCAGTTCGAAGCCGTCGGCCATGAAGCCGCGCGTTTCGAGGAAGCGCTTCATGTCCAGCAGCGAGAAGCCCTCGCGCTGGATCTTGGCGCGATCGCCGGTCAGGTACATCTGCTGGAACACTTCGGCTTCCGTGACCGGATGGCCGTACTGATAGGTAAGCAGGGTCGCCACTGCGGCCGAGCCGCAGCTGAAGTCGTACTGCTGCCGGATGGTGGTCTTGAAGCGTGCCTCCTTCAGGCTCACTGTCCGGACCTTGTAGTCGCTGCCGGCCGGTGGAATCACCACCGTATCGGCGGCGTGCGCCGGCACCATGGCCGACGCCCAGGCGAGCGCCGCCAGCGCGGCAAGGCGTGGCAGGTTCATGGCCTGCTTCATGGCCTGCTTCATGGCCCGCTTCATGGCCCGCTTCATGGCCCAAATCGCACGTTCAGAATCGTCGCGTTCTGGATCAGCGTGTTGGCGCCGGTGTTCTGTATCACCGTGGGCAGGCCGCTCGCATTGGCGAACGCCCCATCCGAAATCGCGTTGCTGCCGGTGATGACGCGATTGGCGGTGTTGTCCGCCACGACGCCAGCCAGCCGCATGTCGTTGACCACCACTTCGGCGCCGCCACGGATATCGGCCAGCGCGTCGGTGCCGACCGGCTTGCCGAAGCCGGCGAGCACGGTGCCCGTCTGCCCTTGTGCCGATGCGTCGACCGTTGTCCGCGGTGTCGCGGCCACGGGGGTGTCCTTGCTGTTGTCTTCCGGCATGCCGACGGTGGTCGGCATCGCGGCCGTCGGGCTCGCCGCTTCTGGCGCGGCGGACGGCTCTGCCGCGGCGTGCAGGCCGGGCCAGAGCAGGAATGCTGTCGTCAAAGCGCCGACAGCGGTGCGGACCGCTCGCATGATGGTGCCTCCTTGTGTCCCGTCGAACGGGCGTCCCGACGCGTGGCCGGGACGCCCACTCCTGCAGAGCAACACCGCGCAAGGCGCGATGCCGGTGCGCCATCCACGCACCGGCATGCGCGAGCGCGCAGCGTCTTACCTGCCTACAGCCAGGTTGGCCTGGACCGTGACGGCTTGTTGCACCAGCGAGCCGAGGCCGCTGTTCTGGTTGGCAATCATGATGCCGGCCGCCGACTGCCCGACGCTGCTCATCGCGTTGGACATGTTGAACGTGCCTGCATCGGCCAGCGCCGC
>NZ_JCBAJO010000009.1:0-61125 GCF_059772245.1 Cupriavidus sp. R6-3 | reverse complement strand
ATGCGCGCCGCGGAAGGGGCACCCGAAGGCGGGCACCCGAAGGTGGGCACCCAAAGGCGCGTCCACCTGTCTGTCTGATCCACCACGGAGATCCCATGCGTTGCAGCGCTGCCGGCCCGGTCCTGTCCGCCATCCCGATCAGGGTCCTTGGCGCCGTCCTGAGCGCCGTGCTTACCGCGGGACTTGGCGCCGCGTTCTGCGGCCCTGGCGTGGCGCATGCCGCGCCTGCGTCGGTGGAACCGGCGGGCGTGCCGCCGCCCGCATCAGCCGGCGAGGCGGCGCCGGCGTTGCCCACGCCGGTCGCCACCGCCGAAGGCATCTCCGAGTACCGCCTGCCCAACGGACTGCGCGTGCTGCTCGCCCCGGATGCGGCGGAGCCGACCACCACGATCAACATCACCTACCTGGTCGGCAGCCGGCACGAAAGCTACGGCGAAAGCGGCATGGCCCACCTGCTCGAGCATCTGCTGTTCAAGGGCACGCCGAGCGTTCCCGATGGCGCGATCGGCCGGCAGATGGCGAGCCGGGGGATGCAGTTCAACGGCACCACCGCGCACGATCGCACCAATTACTTCGCTACCTTTGCCGCCAGCGAGGAAAACCTGGACTGGCTGCTGCGCATGGAAGCGGACCGCATGGTCAACAGCACGATCTCGCGCAGCGCGCTCGACAGCGAGATGACGGTGGTGCGCAACGAGCTGGAGCGCGGGGAAAACAGCCCGACTGGCGTGCTGCTTCGCCAATTGGCGGCCAGCGCCTACCACTGGCACAACTACGGCAAGGCGCCGATCGGCGCGCGCAGCGATATCGAGCACGTGGGCATCGATGCGCTGCAGGCCTTCTATCGTCGTTACTACCAGCCCGACAACGCGGTGCTGGTGATCACCGGGCAATTCGATCCGGCCCGCACGCTGGCCAGCGTGAGCCGCTATTTCGGCGCGATCCCCAGGCCCAACCGCGTGCTGACGGAACAGTACACCGTCGAGCCGCCGCAGGAAGGGCCACGCGAAATCCTGCTGCAGCGGCCCGGCGATATCCAGGTCGTGGCCGCGCAATACCACATTGGCCCGGGCGCGCATCCGGATACCGCCGCGATGACGCTGCTGGTCGATATCCTGACCGCGATACCGGGAGGCCGGCTGTATCGCGGACTGGTCGAGCAGAAGAAGGCCGCGTCGCAAACGGGCTTTCTGCGAGCGTTGAAGCAGCCGGGCAGCGTGGTGTTCCTCGCGCAGGTCGGCAAGGCGCAATCGCTGGAGCCGGCGCGCACCGGACTGCTTGAGCTGGTGGAAGGCATCGCGGCCCAGCCGATCACGCAGGAGGAACTCGACCGCGCGCAGCGTCGCGCGCGCAACGGCTACGAACGCATGCTGAACGATCCGGCCAGCTACGGCGTGGCGCTGTCGGAAGCCATCGCCAAGGGCGATTGGCGGCTGATGCTGGCTGCGCGGGATCAGATCGAGCGGGTAACGGTCGACGACGTCAATCGCGTCGCCCGCCACTATCTGCAGCGCACCAATCGCACGCTGGGCCAGTTCATTCCGGTCGACGTGCCGAGCTACGTCGCGATTCCGCCGGCGCCGGACCTGGCCGAGCTGACGCGCGGCTATCGCGGCAAGCCCGGCAACGCGCCGGTCGCACCGTTCGCGCCGACCCCCGCCAATATCGAGGCGCATACGCTGCGCGCGACGCTGCCGAACGGCATGGTCATGGCGATGCTGCCCAAGCCCACGCGCGGTGCGCGCGTGCACGGCCAACTGGTGCTGCGCTTGGGCGATGTCGACAGCCTGCGCGGCCTGGACGCGGTGGGCACGCTGACCGCCGGCATGCTGATGCGCGGCGCCGGCGGACGCGATCGGCAGCAGCTGATCGATGCCTTCGAGTCGCTGAGGACGACGGTCGGGGTTTCGGGCGACGCCGAACGCGTGACCGTCAGCTTCCAGGCGCCGCGCGAACATCTGCCGCAGGTCCTGACGCTGCTGCGCGATGTGCTGCGCGAACCGACCCTGCCCGCCGCGGAATTCGAGGTGCTGCGCACCACTGCGGTCGCCGGCATCCAGAGCCAGGTACGGCAGCCCGAGGCGCTTGCTCCGGTCGTGCTGGGCCGGCACGGCAATCCCTATCCGAAGGGCGACCCGCGCTATGTGCCCACGCTGGAGGAATCGATCGCCGAGCTGCGGGCGGTCCAGCTCGAGCAACTGCGCGACTTCCATCGGCGCTTCTACGGCGCCAGCCATGCGCAGTTCGCGCTGGTGGGCGACTTCGATGCCGAAGCCGCCCGGCAGCAGGTGCAGGCGCTGTTCGGCGACTGGAGCGCGCCGATGCCGTTCGCCCGCGTCGAGCGCGATTTCCTGCCGCTGCATCCGGCCAGCCTGGCCGTGCCGACGCCGCACAAGGCCAATGCCAGTTTCATCGCCGCGCTGCCGATCGGCATGACGATGGACCATCCCGACTATGCGGCGCTGGCGATCGCCAACCGGATCTTCGGCGGCAGCTCGATGAAGAGCCGGCTGGCCGACCGGCTGCGCCAGCAGGAGGGCATCAGCTATGGCGCCACCAGCTACCTGCGGATCGGCGCGCTGGATACCGCCGGCCGCTTCGGCATCCAGGCCTCCTTTGCCCCGCAGAACCTGCCCCGGCTCAAGGCCGGCGTGCAGCGGGAGCTGCGGCGCTTCCTGCGCGAGGGCGTGACGGAGGAAGAACTGGCCGAGGCCAGGAGCGGACTGCGGCAGCAGGGGGTGGTCACCCGCAGCCGCGACGAGGCGCTGGTCTCGATGCTGGCCTATCAGCTGTTCGTCGGCCAGACCATGGCGTTCACCGAAGAGCTGGAGCGCCGCATCGACCAGACTACGGTCGAGCAGGTCAATGCGGCGATCCGGCGCTATCTGGACCCGGACCGCTTTGTCGAGGTCTATGCCGGTGCCTGGCCCGACGCAGGCGGGGCCGGGGACCCCGGCAAGGCGGCAGCCACGCCTGAAGGCGGCCAATAGCTATACCTAATGACAACGGTTTAAATGATAAATTGTACAAATGGAGGGGGCGTCGCCAGAATGGGGCCTTCGCTGCGACACATAACCACGCAGCACAAAGAATCTCACCCCGGAAACCCGAACCTACTACCCAACCAGGAGCGATCCCAATGCTGCAATCCCGTGAAGGCCAACGCGTCCCCAATGTCACGTTCCGCGTCCGCGAGAACAATGAATGGAAGAACCTGAACACCGCGGAGCTGTTCGACAACAAGACCGTCGTGGTCTTCTCGCTGCCCGGCGCGTTCACCCCGACCTGTTCGTCGACCCACCTGCCGCGCTACAACGAACTGGCGCCCGTTTTCGCCAAACACGGCGTCGACGCGATCCTGTGCGTCTCGGTCAATGACACCTTCGTGATGAACGAGTGGGCCAAGGACCAGGAATCCGAGAACATCGTGATGATTCCCGACGGCAACGGCGAATTTACCGACGGCATGGGCATGCTGGTGGACAAGACCGACCTCGGCTTCGGCAAGCGCAGCTGGCGCTATTCGATGCTGGTCAAGAACGGTGTGGTCGACAAGATGTTCATCGAGCCGGAAGAGCCGGGCGACCCGTTCAAGGTCTCCGACGCCGACACGATGCTCGCCTACGTCGCCCCGGACGCCAAAAAGCCGGACCAGGTCGTGGTGTTCTCGAAGGAAGGCTGCCCGTTCTGCGCCAAGGCGAAGCAACTGCTGGCGGACAACGGCTACCAGTACATCGACGTGCCGCTGGAACACAAGATCCGCGGCAAGGTGCTCGGCGCGGTGTCCGGCACGATGACCGCCCCGCAGGTGTTCATCAACGGCAAGCTGATCGGCGGCGCCGAGCAGGTCGAGCAGTATCTGGCCGCCTGATCGCTCGCAGCGCCTTTATCCCCCGATTCCACTGATTGTTCCGTGGCGCGGTCCGGCAGTCGCCGGACCCGATGGCGGCGTGCCGCCCTCGGGTCCGTGGATTGAACCGCCCCGAATACTTCGAACATCCCGAATAGCTCCAATTCACCCATCGTCTCTCCGAACAGGAATTTCGCCATGCAAACCATCGTCACCGACATCGCCGTGATCGGCGCAGGCACCGCCGGCCTTGCGGCCTATCGCGCCGCCAAGGCCGCCGGCAAGCGGGCCGTGATCATCGAAGGCGGGGAATACGGCACCACCTGCGCGCGCGTCGGCTGCATGCCGTCGAAGCTGTTGATCGCGGCGGCCGAGGCCGCGCACGAGCTGCGCCATACCGCGCCGTTCGGGGTCCATGTCGATGGACAGATCCGCATCGATGGCCGCGAGGTGATGGACCGCGTGCGGCGCGAGCGCGATCGCTTCGTCGGCTTCGTGGTCCGTGGCGTCGACAATATTCCCGAGCAGGACCGTCTGCGCGGCCATGCCCGCTTCATCGACAACACGGTGCTGCAGGTCGGCGACGATGCCGACGGCACCGTGGTTCGCGCCGGCCGCGTGGTCATTGCCACCGGCTCGAGCCCGGCCGTGCCGCAGCCCTTCCGCGTGTTCGGCGACCGGCTGGTGGTCAACGACGACGTCTTCGACTGGCAGGACCTGCCGCGCCGCGTGGCCGTGTTCGGCCCCGGCGTGATCGGCCTCGAACTGGGCCAGGCGCTGTCGCGGCTCGGCGTGCATGTGCGCGTGTTCGGCGTGCGCGGGGGCGTCGGTCCGCTGACCGACCCGGCGATTCGCGCCTATGCCGCCCAGGCCTTCCAGCAGGAGTTCTATCTGGACCCGGATGCCAAGGTCACGGACATGGCGCGCGAAGGCGACGAGGCGGTGATCTCGTTCATCGACCGCGACGGCAATGCGGTCACCGAGCGCTTCGACTATGTGCTGGCCGCCACCGGCCGCCAGCCCAACGTGCGCAATCTGGGCCTGGAAAACACCGGGCTGGAGCTGGACGAGCGCGGCGTGCCCGTGTTCGACCCGGCCACGCTGCAATGCGGCTCGGCGCCGGTCTTCATCGCCGGCGACGCCAACGATGTCCTGCCGCTGCTGCACGAGGCCGCCGACGAGGGCAAGAGCGCCGGCGAGAATGCCGCCGCCTGGCCGCAGGTCTCGCCGGTGCCGCGCCGTGCGCCGATCGCGGTGGTGTTCGCCGATCCGCAACTGGCCATGGTCGGCCAGCGTTATGCCGACTTGCCGGCCGACAGCTTCGTCACCGGCGAGGTCAGCTTCGAGGACCAGGGGCGCAGCCGCGTGATGCTGAAGAATCGCGGGCTGATGCATGTCTATGCCGACAAGGCGAGCGGGCGTTTTCTCGGTGCGGAATGGATCGGGCCACGCGCCGAACATATCGCCCATCTGCTGGCATGGGCCTATCAGCAGCAATTGACCGTCGATCAGATGCTGGCGATGCCGTTCTATCACCCCGTGATCGAAGAAGGATTGCGCGCCGCGTTGCGCGACGCACAGGCCCGGCTGCGCGCCTGAGCCGGTTAAATGCCGCCGTGGCGGCGTTCCTTGCCATTGCCGTTATGCGGCTTGCCGCGCATCCCCGCCTCGACATTGCGGGGGTGCGCATTATTATGTAATTGCCGAATATTGTGATTCTGTCTTATTGGATTACATTTTTTATAGTGACGCGCACATAACCGTGAGCTAGCATAACGGCACCCTACAACTGGCAAGGAATGACGATGGCGACTTACAAACAATTACTGGCAGAAAAGGAAAAACTCGAAGCGCAACTTGAGGAAGCCAGGCAAACCGAAGTGGCGACGGTGATCGCCCAGATCCAGCAGCTGATGGAGGATTACGGTTTGACGGCCGAGGATCTGGCACCGCGCCGCCGTGGCCGTCCTCGCAAATCGGCGGGACGCTCGGGTACGCCGGCGCCGGCCAAATACCGCGATCCCAAGACCGGCAAGACCTGGTCCGGCCGCGGCCGCGCACCGGCATGGCTGGGCAAGAATCGCGATCGCTTCCTGATCGCCGAGTAAGGTCGTGCGTGTAAGTCCGGGCGTGTAAGGTCGTGCGTTATTGCATTTCGCGAACGGTAATGCGTCGAATCGCAATATCCGACGCGGCCGATGTCCTGCCAGGGGATGCGATTTGCCGCCGGCCCGCCTGCGATTCTGTGCGATAGCCGATCCACGGGCGCCAGCATACCCATTGGTCTTTTGCGGGAATTCCCGCGTTTTGCACCGGTTCCGCCAAGTCTGCTTGCAAGAAGACATTGCGACAAGACAATGTGCAAGACATTGACGGCACTCAATTAAGTCTTTTCTTACAATCGAGCCGATCCTCCGTATTGCGCCGGGTCAACGCAATACGGGCCGGCCGCCGCCGAATTGCCGAAACGATAACGGTAACGGTGCGCCGCGCATCGAAACGCTCCCCGCACGCCAATACGATATCCTGCGCCGCTTCGGCGCGATCCTCCGATTCGCAGGTCAGCCATACCGCGCCTTGCAGGCAAACGACGGTGTATCCTTGGCCGATCACCAGCCGAAGCGGTTCGGTGCCAATGCGGCCAATGCGGCCAATTAGACCAATCCTGCCGATCCGGTCGGTCCCATCCATTCCGTCGAGTTCAGCCAATGCATGCATGGCAGTCTCCTGGCGTGCCCCGCATCGAGAAAGGGCGCCTTGTCATTGTGGCCACCCGCCTGATTCGCTGGCCGGATGTTTCGTCATCCCCGGTATTCCGGCGGATCATGGCCACCGCCGATGACAACGCCATCGGGGCCATATCCCTATCGGCTTCGGTCCGCGCCTGTGTCCACGCCTCTGTCCGGGCATTTGTGCCGGCCTCTGTCCGCGCATTTGGTCGCGCGTTTTTCCGCATCAGCCCGCCATGACGCCAATCAGCCAGGCCGCTTCCCAGGCCCTGCGCGCGATGTCGCTCGATGCGCTGCGCGGATTCGACAGCGCGGCGCGGCATTTGAGCTTTACCGCCGCAGCCGACGAGTTGTGCCTGACGCAGTCGGCCATCAGCAAGCAGATCAAGAGCCTGGAGGACGCGCTTGGCGTGCCGCTGTTCCTGCGCGGGGCCAAGGGCTTGTCGCTGACGCCCGAGGGACGCCTGCTGCAGCAGGCCGCCAGGGAGGCCATCGAACAGCTGGCCGGCACCGTCGAGCGCCTGATCGCACCGGAGCGCAGCGCGATCTCCGTCACCACCACCCCGTCATTTGCCTCGCTTTGGCTGGTGCCACGCCTGGCGCGGTTCCAGGCGGAGGCGCCGGAGATCGACGTGCGCATCGACGCCTCGGAGGCAATCGCCAATCTGGACAGGGATGGCTTCGACCTGGCGATCCGGCTGAGCCAGCCGGGGCAGGCCCCCACCGCGCTGCTGCGCGAACGGCTGATGCTGGTGGCGGCGCCGCAGGTCGCCGCGCGCATTCATCGGGCGGACGACATCCGTGCCGCGACGCTGCTGGTCTATCACGATCCGAATGCGCGCTTTGGCTGGATGTCGTGGGGCGAGTGGTATCGCCGCCTGGGCCTGACGCCGGTGGCCAGCCAGCCGTGCCTGTATTTCTCGCGCTACGAGCACGTCGTCGCCGCGGCCGCGGAAGGCGCGGGCGTGGCGATCGGCCGCACGCCGCTGATCCTGCCGCTGCTCGCCCGCGGCGAGCTGCAGGTGGTACTGCCGGATGCCGGAATCGACGGCATGGAATACCAGGTCGTGACCGCGGACCATGCACAGGCACGGCCCGCGGTGCACCGTTTCGAGGCCTGGTTGACGCGCGAACTGACGCGCGACGTCACCGGTTGACCAGAGGCGCCGCGCGCTCCCAGGCCGACACCGAGGACACCGGCGACACCGGCGACACCGGCGACACCGGCGACACCGGCGACACCGGGCGATCAGAAGCGATGGCGCACGCCGACCCCGTAGTTGTTGCCGTGGGACAGGCCGCCGACCTTGTCGTAGTAATAGGCGACATAGACGTCGGTGCGCTTTGACAGGTTGTAGTCGTAGGCCACCGCCGCGGTGTTGCGCTCGACGTCGGCGACCTCGTTCTTGACCTTGCCGTAGGCATACGACAGCCGCAGGCTGCCCGCGCCGATCGGCACCGAAGCGCCGATCTGCCCGTTCGTGTGCTTGATGTCGCCGGTCGCGCTGTCGATATCGGATCGGATGTGCTGGCCCTGCGCGAACAGCTTGACCACCTTGAAGTCGTAGCTCAGGCCGGCCTGTACGGCGTTCTGCTTGCGAAAGCCCACCATCGCGGCCGGCGAGGTCACGTCGCCCGGCGTGTTGTGGAACTTGACCTGCTGGAAGGCGACGGTCGCGGCAAACGGGCCGTTGAAGTACAGCACGTTGCCGCCCCACTTGTTCTTGCCGTTGTCGCCGGCCTGCTCGCCGAAGGCGTAGATCGCGTTGAAGCTGAGCCCGCCGAACTTCGGCGACGAATAGACCAGCGAATTGCTCCAGCCCGAATCGCCGACGATGCCCGGATCGTAGACCGTGCCGCCATTGCTGCTGACATAGGTGTGGAAGATGGTCGGCGAGAAGTGGTACGAATCGACCAGCGGATTGAACAGGATCGTCGACAGGAAATAGGGCGTGGTATTGCGCCCGAGCCGGAGAGTGCCGGCCCTGTCGCTCTGCAGCCCGACGTAGGCGCTGCGCGTGAACATGCCGTCAGCATCGAAGCGGCCCGCGCGGCCGCCGTCGGCGCGATAGAAGCCGTTCAGGTCGAAGATCGCCTTCAGGCCGTTGCCCAGGTCCTCGGTGCCCTTGATGCCCCAGTAGGAGGTCTGCATGCCGCCGGCGCCCAGCACATAGGCGCGATCGCCGCCGACCGCCTTGTTGCTGCCGACGTAGGTGTCGACCTGCCCGTATAGCGTCACGCTGGACTGCGCCAGCACGCCCCCGCTTGCCAATGCCGCCATGGCGGCCGCCAGCGCGCGCGCCGGCCCGGATTTCGTTGTTGTCATGCAAACCTCCATCGTTGACCCTGATTTCTCTCGTGCTTCGTTGTGATGTTTTTGTCGTGACGTCGCCGTGATCGTGCGCGTCGGCCCCGCTCGGCTGGCTCGGCCGTAGGACGGGGCGTTCGGATCAGTGTGCGGAAATCGGGCGGGACCGACCACCATCATTTTTCGCGCGACGCGAGCGCAAAATGTGTGCGGTGCCGGGGCAAGGACGGTGCAGCCGGATCGGCGCGCAGAGCCGACGCCGGGCGCTTCGCGGCTACCGAGGCTACGCGGTTACCGAGTGCCAAATGAACGGCCAATGAGCGGCCAATGGGCAGCCACCAATGAGCGGCCAATGAGCGGCCAATGAGCGGTCACCGAGGGGCTGTCGAGCGGATACCGGCCGGCCACTACGCGACCAACGTCAACGGCGGGTGCAGCGCCCCGATGGCGGTCTTCAGATGTTCGGCGAATGCGGCCGCGGCCGGCGGCAACGCGCGGCCCTTGCGCGTGGCCAGCACCAGCCGGCCCAGCGCCAGTTCCGGATCGCTCAGCGGCACCGCGGTCAGCGTGCCCTGCCGCGTTTCGCGCAGCGTGCCGGCATGGAACTGGAAGCAGATCGCATCGGTCTGCCGGACGAAACCCTTCAGCGTCTCGACCGTGGTCGCCTCGAGCATCACCGACAGATGCAGCCGATTGCGCGCGGCAATGGCCTCGATCAGCCGGCGGCTGGCAAAGTTGACCGGACCGAGGGCGACCGGAAACGCCGCGCAGTCGGCCAGCCGCAGCGTGCGCCGGGCCGCGAGCGGATGGTCCGGCCGCATCATCGCGCAGAACGGCTGCGGCGCGGCCGCCAGCTCCTGCAGCAGCGGACTGGCAGGCGGATCGTGCGCGAGCAGCAGGTCGGCGTCGTCCTGCTTCAGCGCATCCATCAGGGCATCGGTGCCGCCGATCGCCACATGGAATTGCACGCCGCGATGGCGCGCCTGATAGCGGCCGATCGCATCGGGCAGGAAATCGGTTGCCACCGACTCCGCCGACGCGATCCGCACCGAGCCGCGCACCAGCCCGCGCAGTTGCGCCATCTGCGCCGCGGCCGCGTCCAGGTCGGCCAGGCTGCGCCGGATCGTGGCCACCAGGACCTCGCCGGCCGACGTCAGGCGCACGCCGCGCGGCAGCCGCTCGAACAGCGGCGTGCCGATCTGCTGTTCCACCTCGAGAATCTTGCGGTTCAGCGCGGTGGATGCGACATGCAGCTGTTCGGCCGCCTTGCGGATCGAGCCGCAGCGGGCCACGGTGTCGAGGTACAGATAGACGCGGGGAGGGTGAAGCATCGGCTCGGGGCAGCAGGAATCGGAACGATCACTGCTAGCAAGGATCGTGCGCACCCTGTGCGCCCGGCGGACCACACGGCGATTGGGGCCCTGCGCTGGCCGATCGTCCGTTCGCGTCCTATTGTGGGACGTGGTTGGGTCGGTCCGGACGGTGCGCGGCCGGCCCTTGATCTGTAACAACTTCGACGGAGCGCATGGCTATGCAGAAGACTGGATCGGCAAGATGGCAAGGCGGCATCAAGGACGGCGGCGGCACGATCTCGACCCAGAGCGGCGTGCTCAAGGATGCGCCATACGGCTTCAAGGCGCGCTTCGAGGGCGGCCCCGGCACCAACCCCGAGGAACTGATCGGCGCCGCGCATGCCGGCTGCTTTTCGATGGCCCTGTCGCTGATCCTCGGCGAGGCGGGCATGGTGCCGGACAGCATCGACACCAAGGCCACCGTGACGCTGGAGAAGGAAGGCGGCGGCTTCAGTATCACGGCCATCCATCTCGACGTGGCGGTGCGCATCCCCGGCGCGGACCAGGCCGCCTTCGACAAGTGCGCGCAGACCGCCAAGGAGAACTGCCCGGTGTCCAAGCTGATGAAGGCGCCGATCACGATGAATGCCACCCTGAATGCCTGAGGCCGGGTCCGCCGCCGTGCCGCGCCAACATGGCCCGGCGGCGAGATTCGCGGGAACCGGGCGCGAAACGCGCTTTCTATAATGGACAGGGCGCAGCGCCCCGCCATCCGGCGCTGCTGCCCGCCACCTCAGGAGGCAACATCATGCAGAGCAGCGAAGCGGTGCTCACGCAGGCCCGCGCGGCGCTGGCCAATCTGCCGTTCCACGGCCAGCATCTCCATCCCACCATCAATCTGCGCCTGTCCGACGGCGCTCTGATCCTCGAGGGCGACGTGCCGGATATCGTCGCCAAGACGCGGGCCGCGGCCCGGATGCGCAAGATCGACGGCGTATCGTGCGTGATCGACCATCTACGCGTGGCCAACGGCGCCGCGCCCGCAGGCGATGGCGAGCTGCGCAATGCCGTCTGCCAGCGACTGCTGCAGGCGGTGGATTTCCGCAGTTGCAAGATTTGCGTGCATGCCAAGGGCCGGCTGGAAACGCTGCGCGAGGCGGTCGGCGAGCGCAGCGGCTGGATCGAGGTCAATACCGTCGATGGCATCGTGACCCTGCGCGGACAGGTGATCAGCCTTTCCCATATGCGCCTGGCCGGCGTGCTGGCCTGGTGGTCGCCCGGCTGCCAGTGCGTGGTCAATGAGCTGGAGATCGCGCCGGCCGAGCGCGACAACGACGAAGAGATCACCGAGGCGCTGCGCCTGGTGCTCGAGTCGGACCCGCTGGTCAATGCGGACCAGATCGTCATCCGCACCGAAAACCGCGTGGTCACGCTGGAGGGCTATGCGGGCGAGGGCGCGCGCCGCCAGGCCGAACGCGATGCCTGGTATCTGCACGGCGTCGAGGACGTGGTCAACCGGATCGAGCGCCGGCCCGACGCCGTCTGACGTCCGAACGCGCGAGAAGCGCTGCCGAAGGGTTTGTGCTGTTTCTCGCCCCGGGCCCTGGCCCCCGCCCCCGGGCCCCGGGGCCCCGGTCCTTCAGGCCGCGGCGCCTTCGCGCAGCGCGTCCTCCACGCGCCAATAGCGGCGCCGCGCCCGCAGCGCGTAGCGGGCGCGATAGTGCGACATCGACATCCCCGTCGCGCGCTGGAACAGCCGCCGGAAGGTCGCCGCATCGCTGTAGCCGCACGCTTCGGCGATCGCCTGCGTGCCGTGCAGCGATACCTCCAGCAGCGTCTTCGCGCGTTCGATCCGCAGCGCATGCAGATAGGCCAGCGGCGTCGCGCCGGTGACCTGGCGGAAATGCCGCAGCAAGGTCCGCTCGCTGACCGCGGCGGCGCGCGCCACTTCGGCCAGCCGGTATGGCGCGCCGATATGGTCCTGCAGCCAGCGCTTGGCGCGGAACACCGGGCTGTCCGCCGTGGGCGTGAGCCAGCGCTGCGCCGTCAGCGCCGGTGTCAGCTGCTGGCGTTCTGCCTGCAACAGCAGCACGCGCGCGCTGGCCTGGGCCAGATCGGGATCGTGCAGATGGCCCAGCACGCGCAGCATGAATTCGGTCTGCAGAGCCGGCGCCACGCTGTGGAAGACGCGCCCGTGCACGCCCATCGGCTCGTCGTCCGTGAAGTCGCACAGCGGATAGCGGCGCGCCATCCAGCTTTGGTACAGCCACGGCGCGCTCACGCGGGCGCCGTCGAGCAGGCCGAGTTCGGCGGCATAGGCGATGCCGTTGAAGGACGCGGCGATCCAGCCGCCCCCCTGCGCATGCCGCTCCACCAGCCTGAGCACCGCGCGCTGCTGTTCGAACAGCTCGCCCAGATGCGGGGCGTTGCGGGCCATCACCCCGGGGATCACCAGCAGTGAATGCGCTTCGGCAGGCTGGGGAGGGGGTTCGACAGCGCGTTCGACGGCGCGCTTGTCCGCGCCCTTGTCCCCGCGCTTGTCCCCGCGCTTGTCCCCGCGCTTGTCCCCGCGCTCCGCCGGGCGCGAGCGCCGGCGCGCCCGGGCCAGCCCCGGTACCGGCATCGGCAGCGCGCGTCCCGTTTCCCCGATCACCTGCCAGCTGAGGCCGCAATCGCGGCCGGGGCGCTGCAATTGCGCGATGCCGCTGGCCGTGCGCAGCACGTCGAGCGCGGCAAACAGCGAGCCCGGCATGGCGTGGGGCAGCCACAGCAGCCGCACATGCAGCTCGGGCGCGGGGCGATCCGTCGCCGGCAGCAGGCCGAGTTCGGGGAAATCGTGTGCGGCAGCATCTTCGTCTTGGCAGGGCGGGCGGGACACGGACTTGGCGGGATCGGCATCGGAAATGGCGATATTGGTCCTCCCCTGTGCGACGGACAAGCCCTAGCATCCCGGATTGACTCCCGGCACAAGGCGGCCCTTGCCGCCACGACATTCCTACCCCGGGCCCTCACCAGGAGACTTCATGCAGCCACGTCTGCCCCCCGCCGTACGCCGCCTCGCCGCGGCCGCGCTGTTCGTCTGCACCGCCGCCGCCACCAGTGCGGTGCAGGCCGCGCCCGACGCGACGCTGTTCGAGGCAGCGCGCGCCGCGCAGCCGAAACTGATCGAATCGCTGAAGGAAATGGTGTCGATCGAATCGGGCAGCCGCAACGCGGCGGGACTGGCGCAGATGGCGGCGTATGCCGAGAAGCGGCTCGCGGCGCTGGGTGCGACCGTCGAGCGCGTCAAGCCGAAGAGCGGGGACAGTCCGATCGTCAAGGCGACGCTGACGGGCAACGGCAAGGCCCGCATCATGCTGATCGCGCATATGGACACCATCTATCCTCCCAACACGCTGGCCACGCAGCCGATCCGGCAGGATGGCAACAAGCTGTACGGGCCGGGCATCGCCGACGACAAGGGCGGCATTGCGGTGATCCTGCACGCGCTGGAGATCCTGCAGGCGAGCGGCTGGCGCGACTATGCGCGCATCACGGTGCTGCTGAACGCCGATGAGGAAATCGGCTCGGAGGGCTCGGGCGAGCTGATTGCCGCGCTCGGCGAGCAGCACGACGTGGTGCTGTCGTGCGAGCCGACCGCGGCCAAGGCGGTGGTCAAGGCCGAGGCGCTGCTGCTCGGCGCCAGCGGCACCGCCAGTGCGACGATGGAGGTCAAGGGACGCGCCGCGCATGCGGGCGCGGCGCCCGAGCATGGCCGCAACGCGCTGCTCGAACTCGCCCATCAGCTGCAGCAGACGCGCGATATCGCCAAGTCGGTGCCCGGCACGCAGCTGAACTGGACCGGCGCGCAGGCGGGCGTCGTGCGCAACCAGATTCCCGAAGTCGCGGTGGCGACCGCCGATGTGCGCACCACGGTCAAGGACGGTCCGCAGAAGCTGAAGGCCGCGCTGGAGCGCAAGGTCGCCGAGAGCAGGCTGATTCCGGATACGCATACCACGGTGTCGATGGAGGAGGGCCGTCCGCCCTTTGTCGTCAACGAAAAGGGCCGCGCGCTCGCGAAGCGGGCCCAGCAGATCTACGCCGAACTGGACGGCCGCCCGCTCGCGCTGGCGGAGGGGACCGGCGGCGGCACCGACGCCGGCTATGCCGCGCTGTCGGGCAAGCCCGCCGTGGTGGAGAGTTTTGGCCTCGCCGGGTTCGGCTATCACGCACGCGACGAGTACATCGAAATCGACTCGATCGTGCCGCGGCTGTATCTGATGACGCGCATGCTGCAGGAAATCGGCAAGCAATAGCGGGGTAGTCCACTCCGCGGCAGTCGCATTCCGCGGCAGTCGTATTTCACGGCAACCCCATTCCGCGGCAACCCCCATTCCGCGGCAATTCCATTCCGCGGCAATTCCGTTTCGCAGTCGTTCCGCTTAAAACCCGCGCCATACCGCTTGTCCAATGCGCCCGCCGGCAAGAAACCGGCGGGCGCATTTTTTTGCGCAACGCTGCGCGAGCCGCCAGCGCAAGTTTTGCAAGGCGTGCAGGGATTGTCTTCCGGATTCACAACGTGGGGCCTGCGCTGGCGCGCAGCGGGATCGGCACGCCCGTTGCTAGAGCAAGAAACGCGTCGCCGGCGGCATGCCGCACGGCGTCTTTCGCTCACCCCACAATGGAGTTTCCATGGACACCTTGACCGATCTGCTGGATGCCAAGGGCTGCCCGCTGGGCCAGCAACATTTCACTTGGAAGGACCTGGTCCAGGCGCCGATCAGCAAGCTGGACGACGACGCATTCACTCGCGTCCGGATCATTCTGATGAATGGCATCGAATCCGATGCGCTGCGGCTCAAGCACATCATGTCCCGCTGCAATCGGGAATTGCGCATTCCGCTCGCGCAGATCCGCCGCGTCGAGCATCACCAGGCGACGATGATCAACTGGCTGATCGGCGCCGACCATTCCCCGCTGGAGACCACGATCGCCTACGAGCAGGTAGCCATCGAGGTCACCGCGGCCGTCGCGCAGACCGAGCCCGATCCCTACCAGGCGCAGGCCTATCGCTTCGGCCTGCTGGAGGACTTCGATCACCTGTACCGCTATAGCGCGCTGCTCGACCGGCTCGAAGGCAAGAACGCGAACGCGATCACGCAGGGCCATACCGACATCGTGCCGGGGCGCTCGACCTGGGTCGAACACCGCGCGCCGCAGGATGACGTGCGCGAGAGCTACGACCGCGCCAACGCCGCGCTGATCACCAAGATCCACGCCGCGATGATCACCGCGGCCGAGTACCAGACCCACGACTACTACATGAACATCGGGCCGCTGTTCACCGATCCGCTGGCGCGCCAGCTGTACGCCGAGATCGCCTCGATCGAGGAGCAGCACGTGACGCAGTACGGCTCGCTGATGGACCCCGACGAAAGCATGATCGAGAAGTGGGTGATTCACGAAGCGATGGAGGCCTACAACTACTACAGCTGCGTGCAGCAGGAGAGCAACCCGCGCATCAAGGCGATCTGGGAACGCTTCCTCGATTACGAGCTGGGGCATCTGCATGTCGCCTGCGAAATGCTCAAGCGCCACGAGAATCGCGATCCGGCCGAGATCTTGTCCGGGCCGCTGCCCAAGCCGATCGACTTCGCCAGTCAACGCGATTTCGTGCGCAAGGTGCTCGCGGACGAGGTGGACCTGCGCGCCAACGGCATGGACTTCGTGCCGCTCGACAAGGACAGCCCCGCCTCGATCGAATACCGCCGCGTGATGAATGCCGAAGGCTCGCCGTCGCAGCTGGTGTCCGCCGGCTATGTGTGGACGCCCGGCACGGAACTGGCGCGGATGCACACGAGCGCCTGAGGCGTTTGTTGCCGAGGCGGCCGCCGAGGCCCGCACGCTGAACTACCGAGCCGAACGATCGCTTGAACTATCGAGCCTGACTATCGCCTGACTATCGAGCAGGACAACCGAAACTGGAGAGAACGCATGCAACAGACCACCCAGATGGGCGTCAACCGCACCGGCGCGCAGATGTCGCCGATCGACACCGAGACCATGGAGCGTTATGCCGAAAACATGGGGCCGGACAGCGGTATCGACGATATGAACGTGCCGGCCGAATCGCAGCCCGCCGCCGATATGCGTGCCCAATATATTGATGCGGCCGATCCGGTCGGTTCGGTGCCGCTGCCCGGTACGCTCAAGGGCGCGATGAGCACGACCGTGGACAAGCTGACCGGCAATCGTCCCGAGGTGCTGATCGACAAGCTCGGCGAGCGCCTGGCTTTCGAACGTACCGGTACGCGCCTCTACGAACTGATGATCGCCAAGTGCAAGGAGATGGATACCAGCGCGGTCGATCCGGACGTGCTCGGCACGCTGATGCATTTCCACGATGAAGAGGCCGAGCACTTCGCGATGGTCGACGAGACCATGCGCGCGATCGGCGCGGACCCGACCGCGGTCACGCCCTGCGCCGACGTGGCGGGTGTCACCGCGATGGGCGTGCTGCAGACCATCGCCGATCCCCGCACGAACTTCGCGCAATGCCTCAATGCGCTGCTTACCGCGGAGATGACCGACAACGCCGGCTGGGAGCTGCTGATCAAGCTCGCCACCGAGACCGGTCATACCGAGATGGCGCAGAAGTTCCAGCAGGCGCTGACGGAGGAAGAGCAGCACATGGCCACGATCCGGCAGTGGCTGGAGCGCGCGGTCATCACCGAAGCGACGTAAGACGAGGCGCACCGGCACCAACACCAGCGCCGGTTGCCGCGGCAGCGCCGCGGCATCCCCCCGCCTGAAGGAGAGCGCATGAAGGAAATGTTCTATCGCGACCATCTGATCGCCGCCCACGCGGTGCCGGTCGGCGCCAGCGCGGGCGTGCGCTACGGCTACCAGGGCGAGATCCTGCCGGCCGGGGCGCGTGCGGCCACGACGCAGGACCTGCCGACGTCCTTCGCCTCCGATGTCGACACGGCGTTCGACAACGCGGCCACGGCGATCGAGGCCTGCCTGCTCGAGGGCCGGCGGCTGATCGATACCCGGCTCGACGGCGCCGACACGCCGGCGGCATCTTCGGACCCGGCCCGGGCGCCGGGCTCGGGCAACAGCAATCACAGGAGCATGCAATGACCCAGAAGCAGACCGACCAGGGCAAGAGCGGATCGAGCGGCAAGGGCGCCGCGCAGGGTGGCAAGGATGGCGGAGGCGGACGCGAGGAGCCGAGCCCGATCGATGTGCAGAAGTCCCTGAAGGGCATCGACTTTCCCGCCACCAAGGACGACATCCTCTCGCGCGCCCGCGACGGCGGCGCCAGCGAGGAAGTGATGGCCGAACTGGAACAACTGCCCGAGCGCGACTACGATTCGCCGGCAGAGATTTCGCGGGAGTTGGGCAAGCTGCATTGAGCGAATTGACTGTGCGCGGCCTTTCGCGGGGTATTCAGCTGCCGCAGGCGTAATGCGATTCGGGGCAGGCGGTGCGCAGCTTTTGATTTCTGCGTGCTACGACACCGCCTCCAACACCGGCGCCACGACCGGGCGCGGGCCCGGGAACGAATCGCGATAGCCCATTTCCGGATCTCGCGCGAATATCTCGGCGGCCCAGTCGACGAAGACCCGCACCTTGGCCGACAGATTCCGGTTTTGCGGATACATGGCCGAGATCGGCATGACCTCTTCCTGCCAGTCGCCCATGATTTCGACCAGCCGGCCGCTTTCCAGATACGGTTGCGCCATCACGCGCGAAATGACGGCGATGCCGTGTCCTTCCAGCGCACAGCCGATATAGACCTCCGGATCGTTGGTCGAGATCGCCGACGGCAGCAGCAATTCATGGCGTTCGTCGCCGCGCGTCAGGATCCATGGCATTTCCCGGCCGGTGCGCGTCGACAGGTAATTGATCGCGCGATGCTGCATCAATTCTTCGGGCGTGGTCGGCGTGCCGTGCTGCTTTAAATAAATCGGCGACGCGTAGAACGCCAGACGCAATTGGCCGATGCGGCGCGCCACCATCGTATCGTCGACGGTATCGCCGACGCGGATCACCACGTCGACGCCTTCCTTCAGCAGATCGATTGGCTTGCCATTGATGGTCAGTTCGACCTTCAGGTCTGGATAGCGCGCGAAGAACTCATGCAGATTGGGCACCAGCGCCAGGCGCGCCAGCCCGCCCACGGTATCGACTCGCAGCGTGCCGCGCGGGGTCTGGTTCTGATGGGTCAGCGATTGCTCGGCTTCGTCGACATCGGCCAGAATGCGCACGCATCGCTCGTAATAGGCGGCGCCTTCGGAAGTCACGCTGATCCGGCGCGTGGTACGGTGCAGCAGCTTGACGCCCAGGTGCGTTTCCAGATTCTGGATCAGCCGCGTCAGCGTGGCCTTGGGCAAATCGAGCGATTCGGCCGCGCGGGCGAAACTGCCGACGTCCACGACGCGGGTAAAGGCTTGCATTGAGACGAAGCGGTCCATGGCGGCTGTCCAATTAGAAGCCATAGCGAGCGGACGGCGCCGCGCGGCTGGCGAGGGCGAATCTTACTCACTCTGTCGGTCGTATGCACGGTAGGGTCTTTCATTGGCATAACCGCAACAGTGGAGCGGTTATTCGCCGAATGGGGACGATCTATCGGAACAGACCACGGGCCGGCGCGATTATTCCATCCGCAGAATAGTGCGTTGGCAAACTGCGCCTTTATCCCGTCTACGTCAATCACCATAATTCGATGCAACGCAACATGCAAACCATGCGTCGAGCCGTGTTCCCGGCCGGCGCAACGGGACCGACACCATGACCAAACCGACGCAAGCCACCGCATCCCAGCCCGCCAAGGCCGGCGCCGCGGCGCGCGTGGTGCGGCATGAGATCGCCAGCGGCGAGCGCACCATCGCTGTGCACGTGTGCTATCCGGCCGGGTATCCGACCGCCTGGGCGCCGGCGCCGCTGCCGTGGCTGCTGTATCTGCACGCCGGCAGCTTCGTCGACGGCGGCATCGAGAAGGCGGCCCGTCTGACCCGCCAGCTGGCCGGCGCAGTGCCGGCCGTGGTGGTGGCGCCCGAATACTCGCTGGCCCCGGACCATCCGTTCCCGGCCGCGCCGGAGGACGCCTTCAATACCGCCGAATGGGTATTGCGCCAGGCGCGCCGGCTCAAGGTCGACAAGATGCGTTTCTCGCTGGTCGGCGAGGAAGCCGGCGGCAATCTGGCGATTGCGGTGGCGCAGATGCTGCGCGATCGCGGCCTGCCCGCGCCGCGCGCGCAATGGCTGATCCGCCCGGTTACCGACCCCTGCCTGCAGCACGCCTCCTGCGCCGGCCAGGCGCACGTGCCGCTGGAAACGCTGCAGCGCATGGCCGTCTGCTATCGCGATTACCTGCCGACGCCCGCCGCGTCGGTCCACCCCTACGCCGCGCCGGCGCATGCGATGCGCCTGGCCGGCCTGCCGCCGACGCTGATCCAGGTGGCCGAGCTCGATGCCCTGCGGCCCGAAGGCGAGGCCTTCGGACGCAAGCTGCTCGACCGCGGCGTGGCGGCGGAAACCCGAATCATGCCCGGCGCCTGTGGCGCCGGTGTCGAAGCATCCCACGACCGATGTCAGGTATGGGTCGATGAAGGCGCGCGCTTTCTGCGAGAACGATTCGCGGACAGCGACGATGCCTCGCCACAGGCCGAACGCCGGCCGGCAGCCAAGCCTTCCGGTTGGGCGCCGTGACGTGCCTGCGGCCGCGCCAGCGTTCATCGCGCTAGCGCCGGCCGCCATTCGAGAAGTCAGCCGCGTGTGAATGTCTCCGGACCCCGCGTCGGCGCCCCAGGGTGTGCTCACCCGCAAGGCGCCGAACGGGCCCGGCGGGCGGCGTTCGTCCTTTTGCTTTTCCGGTTGAAGAAAACCCGAAACGGAGTGAAGAAATGAAGCTGCAATCCCGACGTAGCCTGATCGCCGTCGCCATCGTGGTCGTGCTGGGCACCGGCCTGGCGACCTCGATCCTGCGCCCCTGGCATGCCGGCGAGGCGCAAGCCGTGCCGAGCCCCGCCGCCAGCGCGGCGGCGGTCGATGTCGCCGCCGCCATCGGCAAGACCATCACCGAGTGGGACGAATTCTCGGGCCGCCTGGAGGCGATCGACCGCGTCGAGGTGCGTCCGCGCGTCGGCGGCACCATCGACGCGGTGCACTTCCGCGAAGGCGCGATGGTCAAGAAGGGCGATCTGCTGTTCACCATCGACCCGCGGCCGTACGCGGCCGAGGTGGCCCGCGCCGAAGCCGCGCTGGCCGCGGCGCAGGTGCGCGCCAGCCACGCGCAGAGCGAGCAGGTGCGGGCGCAGCGGCTGCTGGACGACAACGCGATCTCGCGCCGCGAATTCGACGAACGCATCCATGCGGCGCGCGAGGCCAACGCCAACGTGCGCGCCGCGCAGGCCGCGCTCGACTCCGCCAAGCTGAACCTGGCCTACACCCGCATCGCCTCGCCGGTGACCGGCCGCGTCTCGCGCGCCGAGATCACGGTGGGCAATCTGGTCGCCCCGGGCGCCAATGCCCCGGCGCTGACCACGGTGGTGTCGGTGTCGCCGGTGTACGCCAGCTTCGAGATCGATGAGCAGAGCTATCTGCGCTACACGGCGCCGGGCGCCGCGGGCGGGTCCAACGGCAAGGGCATGGCGGTGTATCTGGGCCTGGCCAACGAGGAAGGCCATCCGCACGAGGGCCGCATCCAGTCGGTCGACAACCGGCTTGACCCGCGCAGCGGCACGATCCGCGTGCGGGCGGTGTTCGACAACCCGGACGGACGCCTGCTGCCGGGGCTGTACGCCAAGGTCAAGCTCGGCGGCAACGCGCCGCATGACGCGGTGCTGATCAACGACCGTGCGATCGGCACCGACCAGGGCAAGAAGTTCGTGCTGGTGGTCGACAAGGACAACAAGCTGAACTATCGCGAAGTCCAGATGGGGCCCAACTACGACGGCCTGCGCGTGATCCGCTCCGGCCTGAAGGCGGGCGAGGTGATCGTGGTCAACGGCCTGCAGCGCGTACGGCCGGGCGATACGGTCGCGCCGACGCCGGTGCGCATGGCGCTCAAGCGCGAGCTCGAACGCGGCAATGCGACCGAAAAGAGCGCGGACAACCAGCCGGAGCCGGCCAAGAAGGAGTCGGTCGGATGACGTTTGCCAGCCTGATTTTCTCGCCTCGCCCGCGGGCTGGCGAGGGAGAACCAGCCCCGCCAGCCACGGCATCCTGAGCTGACCCAGTCAGCCAGCTGCATCGCCCAAATGCGTTTCCATGGCGTCCAGAAAACGGACCGCCAGGGGGCTCCCTTTTTTATCGAGACCCGTCATGAACCTCTCGAAATTCTTTATCGACCGGCCGATCTTCGCCGGCGTGCTATCGGTGCTGATCTTCCTGATCGGCGCGATCGCCATGTTCAAGCTGCCGATTTCCGAGTATCCGGAAGTCGTGCCGCCGTCGGTCGTGGTGCGTGCCCAGTATCCGGGCGCCAACCCGAAGGTGATCGCCGAAACCGTCGCCTCGCCGCTGGAAGAGCAGATCAACGGCGTCGAGGACATGCTGTACATGTCCTCGCAGTCGAACAGCGACGGCCTGCTGACGCTGACCGTGACCTTCAAGCTGGGTACCGACCCGGACAAGGCCCAGCAGCTGGTGCAGAACCGCGTCTCGCAGGCCGAGCCGCGCCTGCCCGAGGACGTGCGCCGGCTCGGCATCACGACCGTCAAGAGCTCGCCCGACCTGACCATGGTGGTCCACCTGGTCTCGCCGAACGATCGCTATGACATGACCTACCTGCGCAACTACGCGGTGATCAACGTCAAGGATCGCCTGGCGCGTATCCAGGGCGTGGGCCAGGTGCAGCTGTTCGGCTCGGGCGACTATGCGATGCGCGTGTGGCTCGATCCCGAGAAGATGGCCGAGCGCCAGCTCGCCGCCAGCGACGTGGTGCGCGCGATCCGCGAGCAGAACGTGCAGGTGGCCGCCGGCGTGATCGGCGCCTCGCCGTCGCTGCCGGGCACCGACCTGCAGCTGTCCGTCAACGCGCAGGGGCGCCTGAACACCGAGGAAGAGTTCGGCGGCATCATCGTCCGCACCTCGCCGGACGGCGGCGTGACCTATCTGCGCGATGTCGCGCGCATCGAGCTGGGCGCGTCCGAATACGCGCTGCGCTCGCTGCTCGACAACAAGCCGGCGGTGGCGATTCCGATCTTCCAGGCGCCGGGATCGAACGCGATCCAGATCTCCGACGATGTGCGCAAGACCATGGAAGAGCTCAAGGAGAACTTCCCGGACGGCGTCGACTACAGCATCGTCTACGACCCGACGCAGTTCGTGCGGCACAGTATCGAGGCGGTCACGCACACGCTGTTCGAGGCGATCGCACTGGTGGTGCTGGTCGTGATCCTGTTCCTGCAGACCTGGCGCGCGTCGATCATTCCGCTGCTGGCGGTGCCGGTGTCGATCGTCGGTACGTTCGGCCTGATGTACGCGTTCGGCTTCTCGATCAACGCGCTGTCGCTGTTTGGCCTGGTGCTGGCGATCGGTATCGTGGTCGACGACGCGATCGTGGTGGTCGAGAACGTCGAGCGCAACATCGAGGAAGGACTGTCGCCGAAGGAGGCCACGTACAAGGCCATGCGCGAAGTCAGCGGGCCGATCATCGCGATCGCGCTGGTGCTGTGCGCCGTGTTCGTGCCGCTGGCCTTCATGACGGGCCTGACCGGCCAGTTCTACAAGCAGTTCGCGCTGACCATCTCGATCTCGACGATCATCTCGGCGTTCAACTCGCTGACGCTGTCGCCGGCGCTGTCCGCGCTGCTGCTGCGCAGCCATGACGCGCCGAAGGACTGGCTGGCGCGCGCGATGGATCGCGTGCTGGGCGGCTTCTTCAAGCGCTTCAACCGCTTCTTCGGCGCCAGTTCCGAACGGTACGGGCAGGGTGTCAAGGGCGTGGTGCGCCGCAAGGGCGCGGTGTTCGGCGTCTACGCCGTGATGCTGGCGCTGACCTGGGGCATCTTCCAGATGGTGCCGAAGGGCTTCGTGCCGGCGCAGGACAAGCAGTACCTGGTCAGCTTCGCCAAGCTGCCCGATGGCGCGACGCTCGATCGGACCGAGGACGTGATCCGCCGCATGTCAGAAATCGCGCTGAAGCATCCGGGCGTGGAATCGGCGGTGGCCTTCCCGGGCCTGTCGATCAACGGCTTCACCAACAGCCCGAGCGCGGGCATCGTGTTCGCCACGCTCAAGCCGTTCGAGGAGCGCAAGTCGGAAGACCTCAGCGGCAATGCGATCGCGGCGCAGCTGAACCAGCAGTACGGCGCGATCCAGGACGCGTTCATCGCGGTGTTCCCGCCGCCCCCGGTGCAGGGCCTGGGCACCATCGGCGGCTTCAAGCTGATGATCGAGGACCGTGCCGCGCTCGGCTATGACGCGCTGTTTGCCGCGACCAATGCGTTCGCCACCAAGGCGCGCGCGACGCCGGAACTGGCGGGCATCTTCAGCAACTACCAGGTCAACGTGCCGCAGCTCGACGTGCAGCTGGACCGCGTCAAGGCCAAGCAGCTGGGCGTGCCGGTGACCGACGTGTTCGACACGCTGCAGACCTATCTGGGTTCGGCCTACGTCAACGACTTCAACAAGTTCGGCCGTACCTACCAGGTCAAGGTGCAGGCGGATGCCAGCTACCGCCAGCATGCCGAGGACATCCTGCAGCTGAAGACGCGCAACGCCGCCGGCGAGATGGTGCCGCTGTCGTCGATGGTGCAGGTCAAGCAGGGCTTCGGTCCGGACAGCGTGGTGCGCTACAACGGCTTTACCGCCGCGGACATGAACGGCGGACCGGCGCCCGGCTTCTCCTCGGGCCAGGCGCAGGCCGCGGCCGAGCGCATCGCCGCGGAGACGCTGCCGAAGGGCATCAAGTTCGAATGGACCGAGCTGACGTATCAGGACATCCTGGCCGGCAATGCGGGCGTGTGGATCTTCCCGCTGTGCGTGCTGCTGGTATTCCTGGTGCTGGCCGCGCAGTACGAGAGCCTGACGCTGCCGCTGGCGGTGATCCTGATCGTGCCGCTGTCGCTGCTGGCCGCGCTGACCGGGGTGTGGCTGTCGGGTGGGGATAACAACATCTTCACGCAGATCGGCTTCATCGTGCTGGTGGGCTTGTCGGCGAAGAACGCGATCCTGATCGTGGAGTTCGCCCGCGAGCTGGAGCATCAGGGCCGCACCATCGTGCAGGCCGCGATCGAGGCGAGCCGCCTGCGTCTGCGCCCGATCCTGATGACCTCGTTCGCTTTCATCATGGGCGTGGTGCCGCTGGTGGTGTCGACCGGCGCGGGCGCGGAGATGCGCCAGGCGATGGGCGTGGCGGTGTTCGCCGGCATGCTGGGCGTGACGTTCTTCGGCCTGTTCCTGACGCCGGTGTTCTACGTGGCGCTGCGCAAGCTGGCCACGCGCGGCAAGGCGCAGCCCGAGCCGGCGCCGGAGCCGAAGCCCGACAACAGCGTGGCACTGGCTGAACCGCAACATTGAGTCGCAGTGAAGGTGTGCTCGCTCCCCCGGGGAGGGAGCACACCGAACGAGCCAAAGAACGAGAATCAAGGAACAACGACATGACAGCAAACCTGCAATCGTGGATGCCGCGGCTGGCCACGCTGGCCGCCGCGCTGGTGCTGGCAGGCTGCTCGCTGGCGCCGACTTACAAGGTGCCGGAAACCGCGACCGCCCCGGCCTTCAAGGAGGCCGAGGCCGCGCAGGCCGAAGGCGCCCAGTGGAAGGTGGCGACGCCGGCCGAGGGCGTCGAACGCGGCCAATGGTGGAAGGTATTCGGCGACGCAGAACTCGATCGGCTGATCGACGCGGCCAACAGCAATAACCAGGACCTCGCGGCGGCGGCCGCGCGCGTCAAGCAGGCGCGCGCCTTCACCGGCGTGGCCGAAGCCGACCTGTATCCGCAACTGAGCGTCGGCCTCGATCCGACGCGCAGCCAGCCGTCCGCGGCCTCGCTCGGTTTGCCCGACGGCACGCCGGTGTCGCCGCGCACCGTGCTGCGGGCCCGTGCGATCGCCAGCTACGAGGTGGACCTGTTCGGCCGCGTGGCCGACAGCGTCCGTGCCGCGCGCGCCGAGGGCGAAGCGGCCGAGGACCTGTTCCGCTCGGTGCAGTTGACCTTGCAGGCCGACGTTGCGCAGGCCTTTTTCGTGCTGCGTACGCTCGACGCCGAGCGCCAGCTGCTGCGCGCGACGATCGCGCTGCGCGAGGACGCGGTGCGCCTGCTCAAGCGCCGTTTCGATGCCGGCGAGACCACCGACCTCGATCCGGCACGCGCCGAGGCCGAGCTGGGCACCGCCCGCGCGGATCTGGCCGATATCGAGCGCCGTCGCGCCAACCAGGAGCATGCGCTCGCCGTGCTGACCGGCGTGCCGCCGTCGCAATTCGCGCTGGCCGAACGTCCCTTCGACGCCGCGCCGGTGGCGATTCCGGCCGGCTTGCCGTCAGACCTGCTCGAGCGCCGGCCCGACATCGCGCAGGCCGAGCGCCTGATGGCGGCGGCCAACGCGCGCATCGGCGTGGCCAAGTCGGCGTTCTTCCCGCGCATTTCGTTGACCGGCGTGTTCGGCTTCGAGTCCAGCGAGCTGTCGAATCTGTTCCGCTGGTCCTCGCGCGCCTGGCTGCTCGGCCCGCTGATCGGCTCGACCATCGCGGCGCCGATCATCGACGGTGGCCGCAACCGCGCCAACCTGGCCGCGGCGCGCGCCCAGCATGAAGAAGCGGTCGCTGCCTACCGGCAGACCGTGCTGGTGGCGTTCCGCGAGGTCGAGGATGGGCTGGCCGATGTCCGCTGGCTGTCGCAGCAGGCCAGCGCGCTCGACAGCGCGCTCGCCGGGGCTCGCCGCGCGCAACGCATCTCGCGCAGCCGCTACGATGCCGGCGCGGTCGACTATCTGACCGTGATCGATGCGGACCGCACCGTGCTGCAATCGCAGCGCGCGGCCAATCAGGTGGCGGGCCTGCGCGCCGCCGCCACCGTGGCGCTGGTGCGCAGCCTCGGCGGCGGTTGGGGGCCGGTGCAGGCGTCGAGCGACGCGGCGGCACGGTGATCGCGGTCAGGGTGATCGCGGCCAGCGTGATCGTGGCGAGGCAATAAAGCAGCACGCCCGCTGTCTGCTGTGCGCAGGCAGCGGGCGTGCCGCAACAAGGGGAGAGGCCGGCGTGACCGGCCTCTTTTTTTCATCCAGGATCAAAGCAACATGCCGCCCGAGGCCTCGACCCGTTGCGCGTTGATCCAGCCGGTGCCCGGGGCAAACAACGCCGCCACCACGGCGCCGATATCGTCCGGCTTGCCGGGGCGGCCCAATGCGGTCACCGAAGAAACGAAGGCGTTGACTTCCTCGTTGTCGCGCACGACGCCGCCGCTGAAGTCGGTCTCGATGGCCCCGGGCGCCAGCGTGTTGACGCTGATGCCGCGCGGGCCCAGCTCCTTTGCCAGATAGCGCGTCAGCACTTCGACGCCGCCCTTCATCGTCGCGTACGCCGAGTAGCCCGGCAGCGCGAAGCGGGCAAGGCCGGTCGACACATTGAGGATGCGCCCGCCGTCGGCGATCAGCCCGAGCAGGGCCTGCGTCAGGAAGAACGGCGCCTTCAGATGGACGCGCATCAGTTCGTCGAACTGTTCTTCGGTGGTATCGGCAAAGGCGGCATGCACGCCGATGCCGGCGTTGTTCAGCAGGAAATCGAAACGGCTGCGGCCCCAGCCGGCCAGCACCGACTCGACCTGTGCCGCGAAGCCGGGGAAAGCGCGGCTGTCGGCCACGTCCAGCTGCAGCGCGGCGGCGCGCCGGCCCAGCCGCTCGATCTCCGCGACCGCGCTGTCGGCCTCGGCGCGCTGGCCCCGGTAGGTCAGGATCACGTCGGTGCCCTGGCGGGCCAGGTGGATCGCGGCATTGCGGCCCAGGCCGCGGCTGCCGCCGGTGATGACGGCGATGGTGGAAGTTGTGGTCATGAAGTGGACTCCGGATAAGGGGGTTGGGGGTTTCGCTTTGCGGATCGGGGTCGAGCCGCGTGAATCCACTTTATTGATTCGTCCGTGACGCATAAACTGGCGTGGCGCGATAGCTCTGTTTTCCATCGCCAAACAATTGCTCGGACAACCCACCCCATGGACTCCCTCGACACGCTGCGCATCGTTCTGCGCGTCGCCGAACTCGGCGGCTTCGCCCGGGCCGCGGACAGCCTCGAGCTGTCGAAGGCCGCGGTATCGATCGCGGTGCAACGGCTGGAGGCCAGCCTCGGCACCCAGCTGTTCCATCGGACCACGCGCCGGGTCCAGCTGACCGCCGACGGGCAGGCGTTCTACGAGCGTGCCCGCGATCTGCTCGATGACATGGACGAGCTGCACGGGATGTTCCAGCGCGACGGCGGGGCGCTGAAGGGCCGGCTGCGCGTCGACATGCCGGCCGGCATGGCCTCGATGTTCGTGATTCCGCGGCTTCCGGAATTCCTCGACAGGCATCCCGAGCTTTCCATCGAAATCAGCGGGACCGACCGTCGTGTCGATGTGGTGCGCGAAGGCTTCGACTGCGTGGTGCGTGTCGGCACGCTGGAGGACAGCAGCCTGGTGGCGCGGCCGTTGGGGGCGATGCGGTTGATCAACTGCGCCAGTCCCGGCTATCTGCGTCGCCATGGCGTGCCTCGCACCATCGACGATCTTCGCGATCATCGGCTGGTGCACTACGCCAGCACACTGGGGCAGCGCCCGCTCGGCTTCGAATACCCCGATGGCGCCGGCCATGCGGCGATGCCGATGGCGGGCGCCGTCACCGTCAACAACGGCGCCGCGTACGAAGCCGCGGCGGTCGCCGGACTGGGCATCATCCAGGCGCCAGCCACGGCGATGCAGGCCAGGCTGGCGGCAGGCGAGCTGGTCGAAGTCCTGCCGGATTTCCGGCCGCCGGCGATGCCTGTTACGCTGCTCTATGCGCAGCGACGCAATCTGCCGCGGCGCGTGCGCGTCTTCATGGACTGGATCGCGCAGGTCCTGGAACCCCATCTCGAACCGCTGCCGTGACGCTGGTGCCCTGCCTTGCCGGATAGCCTCCGCAAGACGCTGGCAGGCCGCCCGCGGCGTGAACTGCCCACGTTGCTGCGGTACAGTCGAGGCCATGAGCAAGCCCCGTCCCATCGAGCCCGCCCACGACCATGACGATGCCGCGCTGCGGCAGCGCGCCGCGCGCCGCAGCACGCTGGTCAGCGTGGCGGCCAATCTGGTGCTGACCGTCGCGCAGGCCGTCACGGGCATCGTTGCCGGCTCGCAGGCGCTGCTGGCCGATGCCGTCCATTCGCTGTCGGACATGCTGTCCGATTTCATCGTGCTGTTCGCAGGCATGCACAGCGGCAAGGGGCCCGACGAAGATCACCAGTACGGCCACCAACGCTTCGAGAACGCGGCTTCGCTGGCGCTCGGCGTGCTGCTGCTTGCCGTCGGCGTGGGCATGCTGTGGTCGGCGGCCGGCAAGGTCGATCCCGCGGGCGACACGCCGCCGGTCGGCATGGCCGCGTTGTGGGTCGCGCTCGGCACGCTGGTGCTGAAGGAATCGCTGTTCCGCTATCTGCTGTCGGTCGCGCACCGCGTGCGCTCGAGCATGCTGGCGGCCAACGCCTGGCATTCGCGCTCGGATGCCGCGTCGTCGCTGGTGGTCGCGCTTGGTATCGGCGGCAGCCTGCTCGGCTATCGCTGGCTCGATCCCGTCGCCGCCATGGTGGTCGGCCTGATGATCATCCGCATGGGCTGGCGCTTTGGCTGGAATGCGATGCAGGACCTGATGGACCGCGGCGCGGACGCGCACACCGTCGAGGCAATCCGGCACAGCCTGTTGTCCACGCCGGGCGTGCTGGGCGTACACGACCTGCGTACGCGCAAGATGGGCGACCTGATCCTGGTCGACGTGCATCTGGAGATGGAGGCGATGCTGACCGTCGAGCAGGGCCACGCGATCGCGATGGAGGCGCGCCGGCGCGCGATGGAAAACCGCGACGTGCTCGACGTGATGACCCACATGGACCCGGTGCGCCGTGGCGGCGCCACCGTCGACCGCGCGGCCGGCTAGCGCTTGCGCAGCGGCGCGAGCAGATGCGACAGGCCGTTGTGGTCGAGCTCCTGCATCAACGCCAGCAACCGCCCGATCTCACCCGGCGGAAACCCTTCGCGCGCAAACCAGTTCAGGTAATTGCCCGGCAGATCGGCGATCAGCCGGCCCTTGTACTTGCCGAACGGCATGGTGCGGGTGACGAGGAGTTGCAGGTCTTCGGGGTGCATGGAGATAAGGGGGCCGCAACTGCGCTTGCCGGCGGCTCGTCGCCTTGTCGCGGTTGCCCCATATCGTAGCGGATCCATGGCCGCGTCCTCACGTGTCGGTCCCCGGGGAGCAACTGTGCCCCATCAACCGGCCTCGGCCCCCGCCGCACACGCAGGCAACGACGGCCGTGCCCGTTCCAGCCGCACGCTCCAGGCCGCGACCGCCAGTGCCGACAGCGGAGCCAGCGCGGCAACCCAGGGCAGGGCGGTCAGGCCTGGACCGTGGTCGATCACCATGCCACCGAGCCAGGCGCCCAGCGCATTGCCGAGGTTGAAGGCGGCGATATTGAAGCTCGACGCCAGGTTCTGGCCCGGTCCGCGCGCGTGCCGCAGCACGCGCAGTTGGAGCGGCGACACCGTGGCGAAGGCCGCGATGCCGAGGATGCCGACGAAGGCCACCACCGCGACCTGGTGGTGGATGGCGAAGGTCATCAGCGCCAGCACAGAGGCGAGCGAGAGCAGCGTGGCGAGCACCGCGGCGACCGGACGGCGGTCCGCCAGCCTGCCACCGAGCAGATTGCCGACGATCATGCCGGCGCCGAACAGCAGCAGGATCGGCGACACCGCCGCCTCGCCATAGCCGGCCACCTTGGTCAGCAGCGGCTGCACGTAGGTGATCACCGCGAAGATGCCGATGGCCTGCAGGATCGTCATGGCCAGGCCCAGCATCACCTGCGGCCGCACCATGGTCGCCAGCTCGTCCTTCAACGAGGCCGGCGCGCTGTGGTCGCGGCTGGCCTTGACCAGCATGCCGATCACGACGAGCGATACCAGCCCGATCAGCGTCATCGCCCAGAACGTCGAACGCCAGCCCAGATGCAGGCCCAGCCAGGCGCCGGCGGGCATGCCGAGCAGCGTGGCCAGCGTCAGGCCGGAGAACATCACCGAGATCGCCGAAGCGCGGCGGTCTTCCGGCACCAGGCCGGTCGCCACCACGGCGCCGACGCCGAAGAAGGTGCCATGCGTCAGCGAGGTGATCACGCGGGCGATCATCAGCGTGGTGTAGTCGGGCGCCAGCGCGCAGGCCGCGTTGCCGACGGTGTAGATCACCATCAGCGCCAGCAGCACGGCCTTGCGCGGCATGCGGCGGGTCAGCAGCGTCAGGATCGGCGCGCCGGCGGCGACACCGAACGCATAGCCGGACACCAGCATGCCGGCCGAGGCGATCGACACGTGCAGGTCGGCGCTGACCTGCAGCAGCAGGCCCATGATCACGAATTCGGCGCAGCCGATGCCGAACGAGCCGGCGGTCAGCGCGTAGAGCGCCAGCGGCATGCCTGCGCGCGCGGGCTTGGCAGGAGGCTTGGCAGTGGGTGGGGTGGTGGACGGAGTAGTGGACGGGGTAGTGGCGGTAGGCGGGGCGGCCATGACAACTCTCCTATTGGAAGGCTCGCAGTTTGCCCGCCCGCATCTTTTTGAAAAACCGGCGGTATCATGAATCAGTTTCAATATCCGATTGATAGTCATGGACCGAATCGGCGATATCGCGCTGTTCCTGCGCGTACTGGACCTCGGCTCGATCAGCGCTGCCGCGCGCAGTCTCGACCTGTCGGTGGCCGTCGCCAGCCAGCGCTTGAAGCGGCTGGAACAGGACCTTGGCGTACGCCTGCTGCACCGGACCACGCGCCGGCTGCATGCGACGCCCGAAGGCGCGGCGCTGGCCGAGCAGGGCCGCGGGTTGGTCGAGGAACTGGAGGCGCTCGGTAGTTCGCTGCGCCGGGCAGGTGGCGAGGTCACCGGTACGCTGCGCGTGACCACGGCATCGTCGTTCGGCCGCCAGTACCTGTCGCCGCTGTTGCCCGAATTCATGGCGCGGCATCCGCAGCTACGGCTCAACATCCATCTGGACGACCGCGTGGTGGATCTGGTCAGTGCGGGCTTCGACTTGGCGGTTCGCATCGGCGCGCTCGACGATTCGACGCTGGTCGCGCGCAAGCTCGCCAACAATCGGCGGCTGCTGTGCGCGTCGCCGGACTATCTGCGCCGGCATGGCACCCCGCGCACGCCGGAAGAGCTGGCCCAACACGAATGCCTGGTGTTGGTGGGCAGCCAGGGCAGGCAGGACCTGTGGCGGCTCGAAGACCGTGACGGCCGCGAGATCGCCGTGCGGGTGCGCGGCCGGATCGAGGCCAATACCGGCGAATTGCTGTCGGACGCCGCGCTGGGCGGTCTCGGCATCGCGCTGCATTCGTACTGGCATGTCTGCTCGATGCTGCGGGCCGGCCGGCTGGTTCAGGTATTGCCCGACTACCAGATTGCCGACACGGGCATCTATGCGGTGATGCCGCAGCGACGGCTGGTGCCGCCGCGCGTACGGGCACTGGTCGATTTCCTGGCCGAACGCTTCGGCGACATCCCGCCGTGGGAGCGCGACAGCGGACTCAAATGACCGCGTGCGCGGCGTCGATCCGATCGAGCACGAACCGCACACGCGCAGCCACGTCGACGCGCGGCAGCTCGATCAGCGTATAGCCGCAATCGCGATAGGCCTGTGCGACCGCGTGGCAGGTCCGTTCGGCCTCGTCCAGGCTCTGCTTCCGCTCGGCGTCCTGCCGGTAGATTTCCGGCCAGGGCGGTGCGATGAAGACCTGCTGGCGATAGCGGAAGGCGGCGGCGGCGCGCAGCAGATGGTCGGGCACCGGCAGCTCGCACAGCCGCAGGTAGCCGATCACGTCCGGCACGCCGCGGTCGAACAGCACGGGGCCGGGATGCCGCTGCGCCAGACGATAGGAGCGCAGTTCCCAGGCCAGCATCGCTTCGGCGAAGGCCTGCCGGTCGCGCCATGGCAGCGCGGGTCCGTCGATCGCGATTTGGTCCTGGATGATGCCGCGACCGGCTTCTTCCGAGCGGGCATAGCCTTGCCGCTCCAGCGCATCGATCAGCGTGCTCTTGCCCGAGCCTGGGCCGCCGGTGAAGACGATCAGGCGGTCGATATGGCCGGCGACGCCGGCTGCGGCATGGTCTTCGGTCTGGTTGAAGCTTGGTGCCGACATTGGCTTCTTCCTGGATGATTGGAATTTCGGGGCGCTGCGAATGGTGAAGCATGGACGGCCGGGCGCGTGCCGGCTTACTTCGACGTCGCGATGCGCGCCGTCAACAACGGATAGGGATTGATCGCACCGGTCGGCGTATAGATGCCGTAGTGCAGATGCGGCGGCGTGCCGCGCGCGTTGCCGGTATTGCCGACATACCCGAGCACGGTGCCGGGCGTGACGCGATCGCCGGGCGCGATCTCGCCATAGCGGTCGAGGTGGGCGTAGTAGTGCATCTGCCGGCCCGGTCCCATGACCCAGACCACCTGGCCACCGAGATTGTTGGTGCCGACGCGGGACACGATGCCTTCGGTGGCCGACACGACCTCGCGACCGCGCGGCGCGAAGATGTCGATGCCCTGATGCTGCCGGCCGCCGGAGCGCGGGGCGTTCCAGGTATCGCGCAAGGCGTTGGCCGGTACGCCTGCGACGGGCACCGGCAGCGCTTTGGGCGCCGGCATCGCCGCGAGGCGCATGCCGTAGAACACGCGCTCCAGCACCGGCTGGACGCGTGGCCAGGCCCACCATGCCGCCGCCGCGAAGGCCGCGACCCATAACCACCCCGAACGCCTGCGTAGGATCGACACGGGGTCAGGCTGCCGCGGTGTTCGCCGATCGGCGCGGACTCAGGCGGTTGCCCTGGTGGTCGCGATCGACACGCCGGCCTGCAGCGTCAGCGTGACCGGCGTCTTGCCGGCGATCTCCAGCAGGCGTTCCCATTGCTCGTCGCTCAGCGCCGCCGAGGCGTGCAGCGTGCGTTCGATGCGCGTATCGCCGTCGCGGTTTTTCAGCAAGGTCAGCTCGACGCGCAGATCGCCGAGGTCCCAGCCCTTGCGGTCCGCATACATGCGCAGCGTGATCGCCGTGCAGGCACCGAGCCCGGTCAGCACATAGTCGTACGGAGCCGGCCCGGCATCCTGCCCGCCCGCCTTGGCGGGCTCGTCGGCCACCAGCTGATGCTTGCCGGTGGTGATTTCGTGCCGGTAGTTCGGTCCGGCGGCGCGGACACTGGCGTGGGAAACCGGGGTCATGACGGGCGGCTCCTTGCAGGGAGGGAAAGGGGGGAAAGATGGGACGGCACCGAAAATGCTGACTGCCGAGGCCGGTGCCGGAGCGGCTCACACTAACACTTAAGCGCTCTCGCGTACAGCCAGCCTCGGTGCCAGGGCGCCCGGAATCCCGGTCGATCCCTCGTCAACTCCTCGTCGGTTCCTCGTCAATTCGTCGTCAACACCCGCACCGGTCCGCGCCGCTCCAGCATGTCGACGACGACATGCCGGCCCGAGCGCCGCAGCGCGACGTCGGCCGAGCCGCCGCCGACCGCCAGGTTGCGGAAGACCACCTCGTCGAGGAAGGCCGGCAGCGCCGGCTCGTCGAAGGTGATATGCACGCGCTCGGTGTCGAAGCCGAGCCCGAGGCTGGCCTGCAGCATGTATAGCGGTGCGGCCGCGGCCCAGGCCTGCGGGGTGCAGGCGACCGGATAGAAGGTCGGGCCCTGCGTGCCCTGGCGCGGGAAGCCGCAGAACAGCTCGGGCAACCGGCGCAGGTCGATATAGGTTGAGGCCGCGAACAGGCCCTCGAAAATCCGCGCTGCTTCGCGATGGAAGCCGTAGCGCGCCATGCCGCCCGCGATCAGCGCATTGTCGTGCGGCCAGACCGAGCCGTTGTGATAGCTCATCGGGTTGTAGCGCGCCTCGGTCGACGCCACGGTGCGCACGCCCCAGCCGCAGAACGACGTTCCCGACATCAGCGTACGTACCACCGCGGGGGCGCGCTCGGGCAGCGCGATGCCGGTCAGCAGCGCATGGCCGGCGTTCGACGTGCGCACCCGGCATGGGCGCTTGTCGCCATCGAGCGCGAGCACATAGGTGCCGAGCGCCTCGTCGAAGAACTCCGCATCGAAGGCCGCGCGCAGGGCCTCGGCGCGCGCCGCGCATTGGGTCGCACGCTCGGTCATGCCCAGTTGCGCGGCGATATCGGCGCCGGCCTGCCAGGCGCCGTAGACGTAGGCCTGCACCTCCGCCAGCGCGATCGGGCCCCTGGCCAGCGTGCCGTCCGCATGGAAGACCGAGTCCTGGCTGTCCTTCCAGCCCTGATTGACCAGCCCTTCGGTGGTGCGCCTGCCGTACTCGACGAAGCCGTCGCCATCGCGATCGCCATAGCGCTCGATCCATTGCAGCGCGGCCTCGAGGCTCGGCCACAGCCGCTGCAGCGTGCCGAGATCTCCGGTGCGATGCAGATAGGCGCCTGCCAGCATCACGAACAGCGGCGTCGAGTCGATGCTGCCGTAGTAGCGGCGGAACGGCACCTCGCCGAGCTCCGCCATCTCGCCGTGCCGGACCTCGTGCAGGATCTTGCCCGGCTCGGCGTCGGCGGCCACATCGTTTTCGGTGGCCTGATTGGCCGCCAGATAGCCGAGCACGCCGCGCGCGATATTCGGGTCCAGCCACAGCGTCTCCAGCGCGGTGATCAGCGCATCGCGGCCGAACACGGTGCTGAACCACGGAATCCCGGCGTAAGGGTAGGGACCCTCCGGCGTATCGGTGATCAGCATGTACAGGTCCGACACGCTGCGCCGGACCGCCTCGTTGAAGATCTCGTTCGAGGTCACGATCGAGGCCGCGCGCGAGGCCGAGTTGCGCAGCGCCCGCCGGGCGTCGCGCAGCGCGCTGAAGAAGGCGCAGCGGGTCTGCTGCGGAATCTCGCCGATACCGCAGCGGATCTCGACGAACAGCAGGCGCGCCTCCTTCGGCTGGATATCGAGCGTGAAGCGCGCGCAGTTGCCGGTCAGCCGGGTCGGCGCCGGATCGAACAGCAGCGCCGTGTGCCGGCTCTGCTGATCGAGCCCGGTATAGCCGAGGATGACCCGATTGTTGCTGATGCGGGGCGGATGATGTTCGCCGCGGCGCTCGCGTTTCGAGCCGCGGACCTCGAACAGGTCGGCGAAGTCCGCCGCGAACGCGAGTTCGAGCTGGATGCGGCGCGGCTTCTCGTCGAAGTTGCGGATGATCAGCCGTTCGTAGCAGGTCGCGTTCCACAGGAAGCGCGAGCGGCGCAGATGCAGCAGATCGTGCTCGATCTTCAGCTGGCCATCGCCATCGAACAGATCGGGATTGGTCAGGTCGCAGGTCAGCGTCGCGTTGTCGTCGCGCAGCGTCGACGACAGCAGCATCGGCCGCGCGCCGTCGATCGACAGGAACAGGTGCGACAGGTGGCGGGTGTCCCGATGGAATATGCCCTCGGGACTGCCGGGGCCCGACAGCGCATCGCCGTTGTGGTCGAACACCGCGAAGGTGTCGCCATGCTTGAGCGTGCGTGGCCTGCGCTCCTGCAGCGACGCGGCGGCCGGGATGAAGAACTGGGCGAGCTGGGTACCGCCGGGCCCGGTGGGCGCCGGCGCGTGGGAGGCGGCAACAGTGCTGGCGGTTGGCATCGTCGCGATCCTTTGCGGTTCAGGCGAGGGCGGGCAGGCCGACACGGTCGCTGCCGGCCACGCCGCCCACCGTTGCACCCATGGCTCGGCGCAGCAGCGCACCGGCGCTGACATCGGCCAGGCTGCGATAGATCTCGACATACTGCTGCGCCATTCGTTCCACGGTGAAGCGCTGCTCGAAGGTCGCGCGGATCCTGCCGCGGTCCAGTTCGTCGATGCGTCCGACCGCCTGCGCCGCCTGCTCGATGTCCTCGACGATAAAGCCGGTCACCCCCTCGTCGATGACTTCGGGCACCGAGCCGCAGCGGTAGGCGATCACCGGCGTGCCGCAGGCCATCGCCTCGATCATCACGAGGCCGAAGGGCTCCGGCCAGTCGATCGGGAACAGCAGCGCGCGCGCGTTGCCGAGGAATTCGGCCTTCTGATGCTCGTTGATTTCGCCGATGAACTTGACCTTCGGATGCGCGGCGATCATCGGCGCGATGACTTCGTCCCAATAGGCCTGGTCGGCCTTGTCGATCTTGGCGGCGATCTTCAGCGGCATGCCGGTGCGCGCGGCGATTTCGATGGCGCGATCGGGCCGTTTTTCGGGCGAGATGCGGCCGAGGAAGGCCAGATAGCCGCCCTTCGCCTCGGCGGTGAAAGGCAGCAGGTCGCGCGGCAGGCCATGGTGCACCGTGCCGACCCAGTTGACGGGCGGCATCGGGCGGCGCTGGTCGTCGGAGATCGACACCAGCGGAAATTCGGGGAAGGCGCGATAGAAGGGCACCAGGTCGGGCAGATCGAGCCGGCCATGCAGCGTGGTGACGGTGCGCTCGGCGATGTCGCGGATCAGCGGGAAATGCAGCAGGTCGATGTGGAAGTGCAGCACGTCGAAGTCGTCGGCACGCCGGCGGACCTCGTCCAGCATCATGATGTGATAGGGGATCGGGTCTTTCACCCTGGGATCGAGCCGTAGCGCGATGTCGGAGCCGCGTACCAGCCGGGCGGCGGTCCTGGAGTCGCCGCTGGCGAACAGGGTCACGTCATGACCCTGGCGGACAAGCTCTTCGGTCAGATAGGACACGATGCGCTCGGTGCCCCCGTAGAGCTTGGGCGGGCAACGCTCGGCAAGCGGGGCGATCTGGGCAATCTTCATCAGCAAACCTCCTCTTCAAGCGAAGTTGACTGTCCGGAAGCCGCACGGCCGCGATGGCCGGTGCGGCGTGGGTGCCGTTCCAGAGAAGACGGGCCGACGCCAAATTAAGGGCGGCTGTGTGACCTTCAAGAGCCGCCCGGCAAAAATTTTTTTGGGCGGCGCGTAGCGGCGCCGCCCTCTTCAGCTAGTTATATGCGATGCGGAAGCGGTGTGAAGGACGGGCCGCATGCGGCCCTTGCCGGCCGGTGGTCCGACGGCGTCAGCGCTCGCCATTGCCGTCGCCGAGGCCATGCCGGGCATGCCATTGCGCCAGCGATTCGTCGGGCCACTGGCGGCAATGGACATGCCCCTTGCCGCGCGGCACGTCGACCCAGGGCGCGGCATAGTCCAGCGCCGCCTCGACGACCTCCGGCGGGCGCGGCAGCGGGGTGTCGATCGCCGACGCATGGGGATGGACCAGTTCCGGCCAGCGCGGGTCCCACAGCCACAGCGGGCTGCCGCATTGCAGGCAGAAATGCCGCGACGCCGGCGAGCGGGTCGCGCGCTTGCCGGGCTCGCGCATCACGGCGTGATAGATGCCCAGATGCTTGCGGCCGCGTACGCGCAGCGTGTTGGCGTCCGCGCCGAGATTGATCGCATAGCCGCCGGAGCCCGCGGTCTTGCGGCAGATCGAGCAATGGCAATGCATGAAGGGGTAATACGAAGACGACTCGACGCTGAAACGCACCGCGCCGCAATGACAGGAGCCTTCCAGATGCATGGCGACCTCATATCCAGGAGTGGTGGATCGAGGTTCCTATTGTGGAAGCTGGCCGGCGGAATACCAATCCAATACCAGGCCAATACCAAGCCGATACCAGACCAATACCAGGCCGATACCAGGCCGATACCAAGCCGATACGAGGCCGATACCAATACCAATGCAATGCGCCTATCGGCCAGCAGCGAAGACGCCGCGCCAAAACAAAAAACCCGCCGATCTTGCGATTGGCGGGTTTTCTGCTTTTGCTGGCGGAGTGGACGGGACTCGAACCCGCGACCCCCGGCGTGACAGGCCGGTATTCTAACCGACTGAACTACCACTCCTTGTCGGCTTGCCTGCTGGTGCCGCTGCAATGGCTGGCATGGTTGCCGGCATTGCAGCGATCGGTCCAGTCGGCGTCCGGATGCATGGCATCCGGTCAAGCTGGCGTCCCCTAGGGGATTCGAACCCCTGTACTCACCGTGAAAGGGTGATGTCCTAGGCCTCTAGACGAAGGGGACTGGAACCGTTTCGCATTGACGCTGTGTTTTGCGTCGCGAGGGGCGCAAGTATAACGCCGATTTTTTTGCGTGTGAAGCCTCTTCGATGCGATTGGCGAATCGGCGGGTCCGACAGATGCCTATGGCATCATTCCGGCACGACAACATGAGGATGGACATGCTTCAGGACACGCACAGCAAGCTGATCGGTTATTTGCTCTGGATCTTCGGTTTTACCGGCTCGCATCGCTTCTACTATGGCAAACCGGTGACCGGCACGATCTGGTTCCTGACGCTCGGCCTGCTGGGCATCGGCTGGCTGATCGACCTGTTCCTGATTCCGGGCATGGACCGGGATGCCGACCGCCGCTTTACCTCGGGCCGCGTCGATTTCAATATCGCCTGGATTCTGCTGACCTTCCTCGGCATCTTCGGCGTGCATCGGATGTATATGGGCAAATGGCTGACCGGCCTGCTGTATCTGGTGACCGGCGGCTTCTTCCTGATCGGCGTGCTGTACGACTTCTGGACGCTCAATGACCAGGTGTCCGACAAGAACCGCGTGTTCTCCTGAGCTTCTCCTGAGCGGCGGACCGCGTCCCATGCGCACGGAGCGCTGAACCATGGCAGGCAGGCAAGGCACCCTCGGGCTGAAAGGCATCGCACTGCTGGAGGCGACCAAGGGCGCGCTGGTGGTGCTGGCCGGCATCGGCCTGGCGGCGCTGCTGCATCGCGACGCGCAGGCGCTGGCCGAGGCCATCGTCGCGCGCCTGCACCTGAATCCCGGCAGCCGCTATCCGACGATCTTCCTGTCGCTGGCGGCGCATCCCGACGATCCGCGCCTGTGGGCCATCGGCGCGTCGGCCGCGATCTATGCCGCGATGCGATTCGCCGAGGCCTATGGCCTGTGGCACGAACGCGCCTGGGCCCAATGGCTGGGCGTCTGGTCCGGTGCGATCTATATTCCGGTGGAACTTTACGAAGCGGCGCGGCATCCGACCTGGATACACATCGGCGTGGCCGTCGCCAACGTGGCGATCGTCGCCTATCTGGCCGCGAACCTGGCCCGCCGGCGCGGCACGCCGCGATGACGGGCGCCTGATGCCGGCACGGCCCGGGCATCGGGGCGGACAGGGGGATCGCCAGGGGAACAAGCGGAACGAGGGGACGAGAGGGCCCAGGGGGACTCTCGAAGACCGACCACGCGAGGAGCCAGACATGCCTGAATCGAACGATCCGACCCGATCATCGGCCGATCCATCCGCACGGCCGCGGCATTTCTCGATGATCCGCGAACTGGCGCTGGCCGACGTCTTTACGCTGGCCAATGCGGCCTGCGGCATGGCATCGGTGTTCTTCGCGATGTTCTACATCGACAGCCAGTCGCTGCGGCACTTCCTGATCGCGGCGGCCTTCGCGCCCGCCGCCTTCTTCTTCGACGTGATCGACGGCCGCGTCGCGCGCTGGCGCCACGCGCATTCGGCGCTGGGCCGCGAGCTCGATTCGCTGGCCGACATCATCTCGTTCGGCGTCGGTCCCGCGACGCTGGCCTTTGCCGCCGGCATGCGCGGCGGCTGGGATCTGCTCGCGCTGATCTATTTCGTTTGCTGCGGCGTCAGCCGGCTCGCGCGCTTCAACGTCACGGCCGAATCGCTGTCCGGCGCCAGCGGCAAGGTGTCCTATTTCGAGGGCACGCCGATCCCGACCAGCGTGGTGCTGACCGGCGTGCTGGCGCTGTGCGCATGGCAGGGCCGCATCGGCGATGCGCTGTTCGGCGGCGCCTGGACGCTCGGCACGGCGGTACTGCATCCGCTGGTGCTGCTGTTCGTGCTGTCGGGCTCGCTGATGATCAGCAAGACGCTGCGGATTCCGAAGTTCTGACAGGGTGATCGTCCGCGGCGATCGTCTGCGGCGACCGAATGCGGCGACCGAATGCGGCCACCGAATGCGACGACCGGATTCGGCGATCGCCTATCGCAGCGACAGCCACACCGTCTTCGGTTCGGTGAAGTTCTGCAGCGCCGCGTCGCCATGTTCGCGGCCCAGCCCCGAATCGCCGGCACCGCCCCAGGGAAGCCGGACATCGGTATAGCCGTAGGTATTGATCCATACCGTGCCCGCCTTCAATTCGCCGGCGACGCGATGCACGCGCCCGATGTCCGCGCTCCAGACCCCGGCCGCCAGGCTGAACGCGGTGCCGTTGGCGATGCGGATCGCATCGGCCTCGTCGTCGAAGGGAATCACTGCGGCCACCGGGCCGAAGATCTCCTCCTGCGAGATGCGCATCGCGTGCGCAACGTTGGCGAATACCGTGGGTGCAACGAAGTAGCCGCGCTCGCCGACCCGCATGCCGCCGGCCACCACTGATGCCCCTTCCTGCTTGCCGATCTCGATATAGTCGAGCACCGTCTTCAGCTGCGCGTTGGATACCAGCGGCCCCATCGTCGTCTCGGGCAACGCCGGATCGCCGACGCGGATCGCGTTGGCCCGTGCCGCGAGCCGCTCGACCACCTCGTCGTAGATGGCGCGTTGCGCGAGGATGCGCGATCCCGCGGAGCAGACCTGGCCGGCATTGAAGAAGATGCCCGATGCCGCGGCCCGCACCGCCGCGTCGAGATCCGCGTCCGCAAAGATCAGGTTGGCCGATTTGCCGCCGAGCTCGAGCGTGACGCGCTTGAAGTTGCCGGCCGCGCCATGCATGATGCCGCGGCCCACGCCCGGCGAGCCGGTGAAGGTCACCTTGTCGACGCCGGGATGGCCGACCAGCGCATCGCCGACCACGCTGCCCTTGCCGGTGACGATATTGAGCACCCCCGGCGGCAGGCCCGCTTCGAGCGCGAGTTCGCCGACGCGCAGCGCCGACAGCGGCGTGATTTCCGCGGGTTTGACGATCACGGTGCAGCCGCATGCCAGCGCCGGCGCGATCTTCCACATGCCGATCATCAGCGGGAAATTCCACGGCACGATCGCGGCCACCACGCCGACCGGCTCGCGCACGGTATAGGTCAGCGCGTCGGGGCGGGCCGGTATCACGTCGCCGTGGATCTTGTCGGCCCAGCCCGCGTAGTAGCGCACGGTGTCGATCACCGCCGGCAGGTCCTGCCGGCGCACCGCGGCCAGCGGCTTGCCGGCGTCGAGGCTCTCCAGCGCGACCAGCTCGTCCCGATGCGCCTCGAGCAGGTCGGCAAAGCGCTGCAGGATGCGGCCGCGTTCCGCGGCGCGCATGCGGCTCCAGCCCTTCAGCGCGCGGCGCGCGGTCTGCACCGCGAGGTCGACCTCGGCCGGGCCGCCCTGCGCGACCAGCGCGATCGGTCCCTCGGTGGCGGGATTGATATCGGTCGAATAGGCGCCCGAGATCGGCGCGACACGCTCGGCGCCGATCAGCAGGTCATGCTGCGGCAGCGAGGACGAATTGGGCCAGATCGGCGAATTCGGCGAGGGCAGCGAACTCGTTGGCGGCAAAGGCGACGGCATGATGGCTCCTCACGGGATCGACCCGGTGCAGTGTCGATTCAGTGTTGGCAAGCCGCGGACCAAAGTCCAATTAATAGATCGGATTGATTTATCCGAAAAAGTTATGGTGCGGACGCGTCCGGTTTGCCGCGTCTATCCGGCTGCTCGGTCTCGCCCGGTTCGTCAGGTCCGTCCGTTCCCTCGCCGGGGCCAATCGTGCGTCCTTGGGCCGCGAGCGGCGGGACCAGCCCCACGATCGCCGCATGCAGTTCCGCGGCGACCACGGGCTTGTGCAGCAGTACGGTGCCGCTCGCATGCACGCTGCGCAGCCGGTCCGCCGCGGTATCGCCGGTGATGACGATCGCCGGTACCGCCTCTCCCAGCTGCTTGCGCAGCGCCGCCATCGCCTGCAGGCCGTCCCGGTTTCCGCGCAGCCGATAATCCGCCACGATCAGGTTGGGCCGGAACGCCGGCAGGCAGGCCAGCGCGTCGCGTTCGGACTCCGCCGCCCGGCAGTCGCATTGCCAGCCCGACAGCAGCTCGGTCATCGCCAGCCGGATATGCGGATCGTCGTCGATGACCAGCGCCCGCACGCCCGGCAGCGGTTCCAGCTGCATCGGCGCATCGCTCGGCAGCCGATGTACCAGCGTCTCCATGCCGGCCGGCGGCAGCCAGACCCAGGGCAGCGCCATGCGAAATACCGAGCCGCGCTGCGGCGTCGAGGCGAGCGTGACATCGGTGGACATCGTGCGCGCGAGGCCGCTGGCGATCGACAACCCGAGTCCCAGGCCCTTGCGCTGATCGCGCTCGGGATTGCCGAGCTGATGGAACTCCTGGAAGATCGCCGCGTGCTGCGACGCCGGGATGCCGATCCCCGTGTCCCATACCTCGAGCACCGCATGTTCGCCGCGCCGGCGGCAGCCCACCAGCACGCCGCCGCGCTCGGTATAGCGGATTGCATTGGCGATCAGATTGCGCAGCACCAGCTCGACCAGCGCCGGATCGGCGAACACCGCGCAGGTCGTCTCGCGCGTCCGGTAGACCAGGCCGCGTGCTTCCGCCAGCGGCGCGAACTCGTTCTCGAGCCGGTAGAGCAGCGGCTGCAGGCGAAACGCCATCGGCCGTGCCTGTACCACGCCGGCTTCGAGCTTGGAGAAGTCCAGCAAGGTGTTCAGCATTTCCCGCGCGGCGTCCGAGGCCGCCTCGATATGCGTCAGCAGCTGGCGCTGCTTGTCATCCAGCGAGGTGCGGCTCAGCGAGACCAGAAACAGGCCGAGCGCATGCAGCGGCTGGCGCAGGTCGTGGCTGGCCGATGCCAGGAACACCGATTTCGCGCGGCTCGCCTGCTCGGCCGCGCGCTGGGCGGACTCCGCGCGCGCCGTCTGCTCGCGCAGCTGCCCAATCAGTTCGATATTCTCGAAGCGCAGCGCGATCGAATGCCGCGCCACGCGGGCGTAGTTGCGCGCGAACACGATCAGCACGATCAGATAGAGCGGCGTCGCCAGGAACATCGGCAGATAGTCGGGGTCGCCGGTGGCCAGGAAGCTGATCCATACCGGCAGGATCGCCGGCACGAAAAAGCCGACGGCGACCGGCAGGCATGCCGAGAACACGGCCAGCGCCGCGGCGCTCATGCCTGCGATCAGCGACAGCACCGAAATGACGATCGGCGGCTCGCGGACATCGAGATAGAGCAGCGCGATCACTCCCCACAGCGAGCCGATGCAGGTCAGCAGCATCGTCATCCAGCGCGCGTAGCAAGGCGCTGCGGCCTCGGTGGTGCGTTCCGGCATCCGCTGCCGGCCGACCAGGCCGTAGGCGCAGGCCAGCGTCATCGCGATGGCCCACGGCAACGCCAGCGGGCGATCGCCGGACAGCACCAGCCCGGCCGTCAGGAACCAGGATGCCAGCGCGCAGCCGATCATCGCGACGCTGAAGCTCTGGTCCAGCAGATCCATCTGGGCGGCCAGCAGCCGTCCCTCGTCGAAGCGCGGCAGCAAGGGCAGCCGCCAGCGGCCGCTGGCGCGCTTCACCGCGCGGCCTGGATCAGGCCACGCCGCTGCGCCTCGATGATGGCCTCGACGCGGCTGACCACGCCAAGGTGATCGAGGATGGCGGCGACATGCACCCGCACCGTGTTCTCCGACAGGCCGAGATGGTGCGCGATGATCTTGTTGGAACGGCCCAGCGCCAGCTGGCTCAGCACCTCGAGCTGGCGCGGTGTCAGCTGGCTGGGACGGTAGCGGGCCGCATCCGTGGCGGACGGGTCCGGCGCGATGGCGTCATCCGCATGGCAGAAGTAGCTGCCGCCCTGCAGGCAGCGCGCGATCGCCTTCTCGATGCGCGTGGCGTCCGCCGATTTGGGCAGGAAGCCGGCCACGTCCTTCCGCACGTCGGGGGGAATCGCGTCCGGGCCCGAGGTACCCGAGACGATCAGGATGCGCGCCGCGGGAAAATGCCGGCGCAGCACGCGCACGCCCTCGATGCCGTTCAGGCCCGGCAACTGGATATCGAGCAGGATGATATCGACCTCGGCCCCGGCATGGTCCTGCACCGCCTCCATCACCGTGCCGGCCTCGACGATCGCGGACACGCTGGCGCTGTCGGCCAGCAGCAGCCGCAGGCCGGTGCGGAACAGCGTATGGTCGTCGATCAGCAGCAGGCGGGCATCGGGCATGGCGGTCGATAAGGGGCCGGTCATCGGCGTGGCGGGCCGCTAGAACCTTGCGGTTGGGGGATCGCATGGCAGGGCGAAGGCGCGCGGATGGCGGCCGGCGGCCCTTGCCAGTGGTGGATTGGAATCGATTCCCGACTGCTTGTCCATGCCTGCCGATCCGGGGTTGCCTAGTCCGGATGGATTATTGGCGTGGCTGGCGCGTGATGCGAGGATGCGTCCTGAGCGGAACCGCGACTCGCTCATACCACTTTGAAGTACCCGCACCTCCCGGCTGCGGGTATTTTTTTGCCCGATCGCTGCTCGGCGACATGGCCGCCATGCAGCGCATGCATTCACGATCGCGATTGCGCCGGCCATGCCTCGCCATGTCCTTCGGTGTCGGTCCGATGTCGGTGCGATGTTGGTGCGATGTTGGTGCGATGTTGGTGCGATTCCCGCGGCCATCATGCCGCCCGATCCCGCGGCCATCATGCCGCCCGATCCAGCGGCCAGACCCGCGTATCGCGCGGCGTATCGAAACGATAGTCGCTGTAGGACCGCACAAACAGCTCGGCGCCGAGTCGCTCGGCCTGCGCGATCGCATCGGTCGGATCGCGTACCACCTCGCCGCGGCGATTGCCGGTACCCCGCACCACGCCTGCCAATTGCGAATCGGTATAGCGGGCATACTCCTGCAATTGATGAACGATGCCGAGCGCCGCGCCGGCATAGCTTTCCTCGGACGCCAGTACCAGGCCGAGGCGCTTGCGGGCCAGCTTCGGCACCACGGTGGCCGAATCCGGATGCGAGGCGGCGTAATAGCAGAACATCCGGTCGAAGAAGGCCTTGGTCTGCGCCGACAGGCCATACCAATAGATCGGCGAGCAGAACACCACGCCGGCCGCGGGCAGAAAGTCCTGCAGCAATAGGTCGCGATAGCCGTCGTCGATGCCGCAGCTGCCGTCGGCGCGCCGGCATTGGCGGCAGTCGCGCAGCAGCCCGCCGATATGGTCGTCGAGAAAGCGCAATTTGACCGGGTGGCCCGCTCGCTCGACGCCGCGCTGCACCGCGTGCGCCATCGCCGCCGAATTGCCGTCGCGCCGAGGGCTGCCCACCAGGATCAATACCGGCCCGGAAGGAAGGGTTTGGGAGAAAGTCGTATCCGTCATCATGTTCCTTGCATTGCGTGGTAGGGACACGGCGACTGTAGGATGGCGGCTGCGGCGCGACAAACGAGCAATTCTTGCGTCGGACAAATTCGGTTCATCTCTGGGTTTCCTGCGCATTTTTTTGGAGCGCAATGCATGTTCGCTTCCTTGCCGATCGCCGCCCTGCGCGTCTTTGAATCTGCCGCGCGGCATCTGAGCTTCAAGGCCGCGGCGGCCGAGCTGTCGGTGACGCCGGCCGCCGTTTCGCATCAGGTGCGCGGGCTCGAGTCCTGCCTTGGCGTGGCATTGTTCACGCGCCTGCCGCGCGGCGTGGCGCTGACGGTCGAAGGCGAGCGGCTGTTCCATCGGATGCATGGCGCGCTGCTCGATGTGGCCCAGGCCATCGACGAGCTGCTTCCGCAGCCGGCGGCGGGGTCGCTGACGGTGACCACCACCATGTCGTTCGCCGCGCTGTGGCTGGTGCCGCGGCTGGGGCGCTTCTATCAGGCGCATCCCGATGTGCACGTGCGGATCGACAGCGATGGTGCGCCGGTCGACCTGCACCAGGACGCGCGCATCGATGTGGCGATCCGCTATGGCACCAGCGCCTGGCCCTCGCTGCTGAACGCATGCCGCCTCGGCGAAACGTTCGGCGTTTACGGATCGCCGGCGCGGATCGCAACTGCCGGCCAGGAGACGCCCGAACTGATCACGGTGCGATGGACCGATTCGACGCTGTACGACGATGGCTGGCAGGCGTGGTGCGATGCGGCCGGCGTGCGTTGGCTGCAGGAAGGCGCCACGATGCGCGCCTACGACGAGGAGAGCTATGCGCTGCAGGCCGCCGTCGCGGGACAGGGGCTGGTGCTCGCCAGCTCCATCATGGTGTCCGACAGCGTGCGCAATGGGCTGCTGCTGCCGTATCGGCCCGATATCACGGTAGCCGGCGCCGCCTATACCGCGCTGTGCGTGCCGGGGCGCGAGCGGCATCCGCCGGTGCGGGCGTTTCTGGCCTGGCTGGCGCGGGAATGGGCCTGAAGGCGCCGCCTTTCGCCCATGCGGCTCAATGCCACGTCAATGACGTGTTACACCGTGTAGGGCACCCGTTGCCGCGGCCCGCGCATGGTCTCCCCCGTGGCGCGACGCAACATGGCGATTCCTGCCGCCGCCCGGCAATTCGCGTTGCCTAATATTCAGATCGTGGCGGTTCCGCCAGCGGCCATCGGGAGGAAAGCATGCCGACCGCAGTCCGACACCGTTTTCCCCTTGCTGCCCGCATCGCCAGCATCGCGCTCGGCATGGTTTGTTTCGCCGGCATGGCGCCGACGGCAACGTTGGCGGCATTGCAGGACCACTTCCTGTACTTCCCGAGCAAGGCACCGCTGGCCGCGCTGATTTCCGACGAATTGCGCCCCTGGCCCGGTGAAGACGACTTCATGGGCCTGCTCGCCGAGCCCAGCGGGCCGGCGCGTGCCACCGCGATCGTGTTCCATGGCAACGCGGGCCATGCCGGCCACCGCAAGGTCTATGCGAACGCGCTGGTGCAGCACGGCGTGCGGGTCATCCTGGCCGAATATCCGGGCTATGGGCCGCGCGATGGCGAGGTAGGCGAGGCCAGCTTCGTCGCCGATGCGCAGCGCACCATCGAACTGGCCCATGCGCGCTTCGGCGCGCCGCTGCTGCTGATCGGCGAATCGCTCGGCGCCGGCGTGGTGGCCGCAGCCGCCGCGCGGCAACGCGACCGGATCGCCGGCCTGATGCTGATCACCCCGTGGGATCGGCTGGCCCATATCGCCGCCCATCACTACGCATGGCTGCCGACCTCCTGGCTGTTGCGCGACCGCTATGACAGCGTCGCCAATCTGGCCGCATTCGATCGCCCGGTATTGGTAGTGGTGGCCGAACGCGATCGCATCGTGCCGGCACGCTTCGGCCGCGCACTGCACGACGCGCTCGGCATGCGGCGGCAATTGCGCGTGGTGCCGGGTGCCGACCACAACGACTGGTTCGACCGCGTCGATGCACAGTGGTGGGGGCAGGCGCTCGCCTTCCTGCTCGAATCCGGGCCCAACGCCGCCGCTCCGTGAGCCGGTTTGCCAGCGATTCTCCAGCGATTCTCCAGCGGTCCGAGGGTAATTGCATTAATGTTGGAACTTACGGATTTGGACGCGCATTGGTTATCCTTGTGTCATTGCATTGAATGAACCAATCCGATGAAGCTCTCTCCCGCCATTCCAATTCTGCGTATCTTCTCGGTGGACAAGGCCAGGGAGTTCTATCTCGATTTCCTTGGATTTTCCGTCGACTGGGAGCATCGCTTCGAGGAAAGCCTGCCGCTGTACATGCAGATATCGCGCTCTGAATTGCTGCTGCATCTGAGCGAGCATCACGGCGATGGCACGCCCGGAACGGCAATATTTCTGCGGGTCGATGACATCGAAGCGCTGCATCGGGAATTGGCGGCGAAGCCGTACCGATATGCGCGCCCCGGCGTCGAAACGATGGACTGGGGCAAGGAAATGCAGGTGGCCGACCCGTTCGGTAATTCCCTGCGTTTCTGTCAGCTCATTGACGATTAATTATATTTCGAACACCTACCGTAGTAGGGATAACGCGGCGCCACGCGAATTCCGTTGTGCGAAATCAATTACACTGGCGCAAAAAATAAGCTTTATTTCGGCAGGGGTCAGGAGCCAAAGCTTGGTGAAGAGTCGAATTGCGTCGGGCATGGCCCCGGCGCGCCAGTCGTATGCCATCGTCGTCGACGACCATCCGCTGGTGGCGCGCGGTATTGCGGGATATCTGACAACGCATTGCGACTACGCGGTGGCGCACTATGCCGCGAATGCGCAGGAGTGCTTTCAACGGATCGATAGCGACGGTCCGCCCAGCCTGCTGGTGGTCGATTTCTGGCTGCCCGGCGGCACCGCCCTGGCGCTGCTGCGCGAGGCTGCGGCAAAGCTGCCATCGTGCCGCCTGCTCGTGATGAGCGGCGATGAAGACGCGCGCGTACAGATCAAGGCCATGGAGGCGGGCGCGCACGGCTTTCTGCGCAAGAGCGAGCCGCCGGAGACGTTCGCCCAGGCGGTGGCCACGCTGCGCCAGGGCGGCACCTGGTTCCCGGCCGTGCCCGCGGCGGAACTGACACCGGCCCTGCGCCGCGAGCTGCCGCTGAGCCCGCGCGATCTCGGCCTGACCGATCGGCAGGGTCAGGTGCTTGCATTGATGCTGCGCGGCCTGCCCAACAAGCAGATTGCCAAGGAACTGGCGATTTCCGAGCAGACCACCAAGGAACACGTGACGGCCATTCTCGGCAAGCTGGGCGTCAGCAATCGCGTCGAGGCCATCACGCTGCTGCACGGACGCCGGCTCGAACCGTGAGCGGGTCGATCTCGCAACGGCTGGGCCTGCGTGCCGCCGCCGCCGAATCGAGCGTCAGCCCGCGTGCCCGCGCGCGCCTGGTCGACATGACGTTCGAGCGCCTCGTCTTCAGCGTCAACGCGATTCCCTTCGTCGGCCTGCCGTTCGTCGTCTGGCTTCATGTCACGGGCAGGGATGCCCGTTCGCTGCTGGTGTGGACGCTCGCCTACTGCCTCGCCGCCGGCTGGATGCGGCTGGAGCGCCGCCACTATCGGCGCGAGCGCGCGCAGTCCGACGACGCGGCGATGGCCGAGCGCTGGCTGCCGGTGGTTCGGCGCATCGCGCTGGTCCACGGCCTGTGCCTGTCGATGGCAACGGTCTTGACCGCGGGCCAGGTGACGTTCGACTTTGCGCTGCTGCTGCATATCAGCCTCGCGGCCATTCTTGCGGCCAACGCCACGCACCAGACGCCGATACTGGGCGCCTTCCAGCGGTTCTTCTTTGCGTGCTGGGGTGTGGTGACGGTCAACGTGCCATGGAGTTTCCCCCATCACTGGCAGGTGGTGCTGCCGTTGACGCTGCTGTACGCGGTGGCGATCTATCGGCACGCGTTGATCGCCAATCAATTCTTCCGCCAGCAGGTGCAGCTCGAGGACGACGGCATCCGGCTTGCGGAGAGCTATCGGCTCGCCAAGGAGGCGGCCGAGGATGCGCTGCGCGCCAAGAACCTGTTCCTGACCACCGCCAGCCACGACCTGCGCCAGCCCGTTCATGCGATGGGGTTCCTGATCGAAGCGATCGCACAGCGCAATCGCGATCCGGCGCTGAATCCGCCGCTGGAGGACCTGCGGCGCAGCGTCCGATCCGTTCATCTGATGTTCAACTCGCTGCTTGACCTGTCGAAGATCGAGCAGGGCATGGCGATGCCGCGCAGCGCACCGGTGGCGCTCGCACCCATCATGGAGGAAGTCGCCGCGCTGTTCCGCGAGGAAGCGCATAGCCGCCATCTCGATCTGCGCGTGCGGGTGCCGAAGCAGGCCGCCGCGGTGCTGGCGGATGCTTCGCTGCTGCGCCAGTCGCTGGTCAACCTGGTCCACAACGCGCTGCGGTACACGCAGCGTGGCGGCGTGCTGCTGTCGGCGCGGCGCCGCGAAGCGGACTGGCTGCTGGAAGTCTGGGATACCGGCATCGGCGTGGCCAACGAGGACAAGAGCCGGATCTATTCACCGTACTATCGCAACGAATACGCCTGGCGCATCGATAGCGCCGGTCATGGCCTCGGTCTCGCCGTGGTTGCCCGCTGCGCGACCATGATGGGTGCCGCCTACGGGCTGGACTCCGTCGAACGTCGCGGCTCGCGATTCTGGCTGCGCTTTCCGGCCGCTGACCCCGGGCAGGCCCATGTGCACGCGATGGCGGCCGAGTCCCAGGCCCGCCCGACGAGCGCGCTGCCGCCGCTGAGCGGTTGCTGTCTGATCGTCGAGGACGATCCGGTCGTCGTCAGGGCGTGGGGGAGCCTGATGCAGGCATGGCATGTCGATGCACACTGCGCGGCCTCGGCGACGGAAGCGATCGCGCTGCTCCATGCCGGCCTGCGTCCGCAGGTGATCCTATGCGACCAGCGCCTGCGATCCGGCGAGAGCGGCTTCGAGGTGCTGAAGGAGCTGCTGGAGCGCTGTCCCGGCGCCAGCGGCGCGATGGTCAGCGGCGAATTCGATTCGCCCGCCCTGCTGCAGGCCGAACGCGAGGGCTATGTGGTGCTGCGCAAGCCGGTGGAGCCTGCGCAGTTGCATGCATTGCTGTACCAGTGGCTTCGGCCGGAAGAGACGCTGCACCGCGCGTCGTGATCCGTGGGCGATGATCCGGTGCCAGCATCGCCATCCCACCTCCTTGTAGAGGACCGACTATGCCAATCCAGATCCGTGACGAAGTCCCCGCCGATATTCCGGTGATCGAGTCGGTCGTCGCCGAAGCCTTCCGCAGCGCGACGCATGCCAGCGGTACCGAACCGCTGATCGTCAATGCATTGCGCGCGCGAGGGCAGCTGTCGATTTCACTGGTGGCCACGGACGCCGATCAGCTCGGCGGCCGCATCGTCGGTCATGTGGCGGTGTCCCCGGTCGCGATCTCCGATGGCAGCGCGGACTGGTATGGCCTTGGACCGATCGCCGTGCTTCCCGCCTGGCAGTCGAAAGGCGTCGGTACGCTGCTGATGAACGCGGCACTGGACGCGCTGCGCCGCCGCGGCGCGCGAGGCTGCGTGGTGCTGGGCGAGCCCGCTTACTACGGCCGCTTCGGCTTCGTTTGCCGTGCGGACCTCGTATTGCCCGATGTCCCGCCGGAGTATTTCCAGGCGGTGCGATTCGAGGGCGAGTGGCCGGCGGGGACGGTGCAGTATGACGAGGCGTTCTGGGTGACGGGGTAGAGTGTGGGCGCGCCGGCGACGACAGGAGCGAGACATGAAAGGAGGCTGCCTCTGCGGCGAGATCGCGAGGACCGGCCGCCTGCCAAGGTGCCGGCTCGGACATCGTCCGTTCACCTGCGTACAATGCCGGCCTCGACTACCGAGATGATCCCGTGAAGAAAACCGACCTCGAAAAGAACAAAGGCCTGAAGATCGCCAACAGCATGAAACAGGCCGGCGCCAAGCGCGGCGGCCCGGCTCCGAAGACCGAGCGCCGCGGCGCGGCAGCGGCCAAGACGGGCCTGCTTGGCAAATTGCTGGGGAAGGCGGTGCCGCCGGAGAAGTCCGGCGATTGATCGTGCTTGCTCGGCTTCGAAAGCGACCGTAGCGTTCTGGCTCGCGGCCTGTCGCTGCCCTGAGGTGTTTCCCCCTTCGGCGGTATGGCGAGATTCGAGCCCGCCTCCGACAATCGTACGTCTTCGTGTTGGCATCGCGCCACGCCAGGACGATAACGATTAGAACGGGAGGGTCGCATGCGTGTATTCAGCGCTGTTTCGGAGCTTCACATCGGTGGACGCGATGTTGGGGCGACGATCCTGCAGTGGGGGGCAGGAGCCATTTTCTTTTTGTTCACGGGGGCGGCGAGTGCCCATGGGGGCGGACTGAACGCCGAGGGTTGTCACACGAACCGGAAAACTGGCGAGTACCACTGCCACAGAGGAAGCGGACATACCGGCGTCCGCGCGGTGCCGGCACCTGGCGCCAGGACCCACCCATCGGCCAATGCCTTCATGGCCCGCCAAGGTTCGTCCACCGGCCCTACCTGCTATCGCGGGCCGCGCGGCGGCACCTATACGATTACCGCTAGCGGTCGCAAGAACTACGGCGGGTGCTAGCGCGCCTCGCGGCCCCGAAGTTCGCCAATCGCCTTATCGCGCCCCAAACACCAGCGACTGATGCGCGGCCACGCCCGCCATCACGCCATCGGCACTGGCGAACGTCGCGCTCTGCATGCCGCGGGCGATATCGCCCGCGGCGTAGACGCCCGGTACCGTGGTGTTCTTCTGCGCATCGGTACGGATGATCGAACCGAACGGCATGTCTTCCATTTCGCAGCCCAGCTGCTGTGCCATGTCGCTGTTCTGGCGGCTGCGAACGGCGAGATAGAGCGCGTCGACCGCGGTGGTTCGGCCATCGGCAAACTCGATTGCCGATAGCGCCGTGCCCTCGCCGTGCAGCGCCTTGATCGGCGCCGCTTCGATCGCGACACCACGCTTTTCCAGCTCCGCGAGTGCGGTTTCGTCGGCGGCCGGCTCCCCATTCAAATAGAGCGTGGTCGGTCCCCATTCGGCGATCAGCATGGCCTGATGGACCGACATCGGCGACATGCTTAGCACGCCCAGGCGTTGATCGCTGAATTCGAAGCCATGGCAGTACGGGCAATGAATCACGGACTTGCCCCAGCGCTCCTTCAGTCCCGGCAGGTCGGGCAGTTCGTCGGAGATGCCGTACGCGAGCACCAGCCTGGCGCCTTCCACCGCCTCGCCGTTCTCGAGGCGCACCGAGAAGGCCCCCAGTTCTCCTGACGCGCGGATGGCTCGACCTTCGATAAACGTGGTCGTGGGATACGCCGCCACCTGCTGTCGCGCGGTCGCGAGCATGGCGGCGGGATTGCTGCCGTCCTGGGCCAGGAAGCCGTGCGAATGCGTGGCAAAGCGATTGCGCGGGGCGCCCGCATCGATGATGCAGACCGAGCGCCTTGCCCGCGCGATATAGGTGGCTGCCGACAGGCCGGCGAAACTGCCGCCGATGACGATGGCGTCATACCGCATGGACGTGCTCCAGATCGTGGCGGCCGCCGCGAGCGACCATCCGTTTGTGGAAATCGGCGCTCAGCATCGCCAGCGTGACCTCGCCCAGCCGCGCCAGCAACAGCGCTTCCGCGTCGTTGAAGGCCTGGTCGAGCGCGGCATTGACGGCTTGCTCGACCAGGCAACCGGGTGATTCGGTCCGGTTGCCGATCGCCAGAAGCGAGGGGCAGCCAAGCGCGGTATAGACGTCGCGCAGCGTGACCCTGGACAGGTCGCAGGCGAGCGTCCAGCCGCCGCCATGGCCCTTTTCCGAGCGCACATAGCCCTGCTCGCGCAGGCCGGCCATCACGCGGCGGATGACCACGGGATTGGTTTCCATCGCCTTGGCGAGGACCTCGGAGGTGACCGGGCCATCGTGCTCGGCCATGTGCAACAGGACGTGGAGCACGCCTGACAGTCTGCTATCGCGTTTCATGGAACTTATGGTGTTACATGAAACGCCGAATGTCAAGATAAAGGAGAGCAGGTCGATTGCGACGCCCTGACCGCGGGAAGCCGGGGCCGATGATTGGGTGGCTTGCATGGGTTCTCTCCGTGAGTGCGGGAGAGCGCAGCGTAATGCGGACGCGGCTGCGGCGTCTTGAACGATTGTGCGAGCCGAATCAGCGGCCGTTGGCCGACTGGACCATGCGCAGCCATCTGGCCGGCGGAATGCCGTAAGCCTTGGTGAAGTGCCGCGTCATGTGGCTCTGGTCCGCAAAGCCGGCTGCCACGGCGCTGCGCCGATACTGGAAGCACTGCACGCCGGCCGGCGTACGGCCGATGGCATAGGTATCGTGCCGGTGCATTGCATAGGCGTTGCCGATGAAGAAGGCCTCGATGCGCTCGATGCCCTGCGCCGGTTCGGCGCGATGCACCCAATCGGGGCTCTTGGCACGACGTTTCGTCATGGCCGGCAGGGGCCGGCATGGGGCCCTCTTGTGGGAAGGGACGCTGTCATTGTCTGCTGAATGTATAGCCTTGCGCCTGCGTCCGCAATCGGCTGTAATCCCGTGGCGCCTTTTTTTCACCGGCGTCGCCCGACAATGACCGAATAACGAGACAAGCGAACCAGCCGTGTTGAAAACCCGAATTGGCATTCTTGCCCTGGCGATTTCCGCCCACGCCATTCCCGCCTTTTCCCAATCCGCAGTCAATCGCGACGAGTTCTATTGGCTCGGCGAAATCAACAAGGCCACCACCGTGATCAATACGGAGGAAGGGCTATTGGACAAGTCGCTCGCGCCGCGTATTGCCTCGGGCATCGTCAAGGTGCTGGAAGACGGCAATCGGCCGGGCGGCAAGCGTCCTTCCACGGTGATCACCTTCGAGCCATTGCTGATCCAGGCCGCGGGCGTCGAGGTGACGCTATTGCATGCGGGGCGGTCCAGCCAGGACATGCATGCGACCTACCGCGCCGCGATCCTGCGGGACCATCTGCTGAGCCTGGCCGATCAGTTGAACAAGACCAGCCGTTCGCTGGTGTCGCTGGCGGAGAAGCATGCCAATACCATCGTGCCGAACTACACCAACGGCGTGGCGGCGCAGCCGAACAGCCTGGGCCATTATCTGCTCGGCCATGCGGCGGGACTGGAGCGCGACGCACAGCGGATTCGCGAGGCTTATGCGCGCATCGATCGTTCGCCGATGGGAACGACCGTATTGAACGGCACCAGCTGGCCGCTGAATCGCGCGCGCATGGCCGACTATCTGGGCTTCTCGGCGATCGTCGACAACGCCTACGATGCCGCGCAGATTTCCTCGACCGAACAGCCGGTCGAGGTCGGCGCCATCGTCACCAGCATTGCGCTGCATGCGGGCAACTTCATCGAAGACGTGATGACGCAGTATGCGCAATCGCGTCCGTGGATGCTGTTGCAGGAGGGCGGCAGCAATACCTATGTCTCCAGCGCGATGCCGCAGAAGCGCAATCCCGGCCTGCTGAACACGACGCGCCGGCACGCCTCGACCGCGGTCACGCTGGCGATGGGGCCGGTGATTCAGGCGCACAACATCACGCCGGGAATGGGCGACGCCAAGGAGGTCAAGCCCAACAGCGAAATGGTGCAGAGCGCGATCCGCGTGCTGCAGGGCTGGGACAAGATCCTGAACGCGCTGGTGATCAGCCCCGAGCGTGCGCTGGAGGAGCTGAACAGCGACTGGACCGCCTCGCAGGAACTGGCCGATGTGCTGATGCGCAAATACAAGCTGCCATTCCGCGTGGGCCATCACTTCGCATCGGAGATCGTCGACTATGCGAAGGCGAACAATATCCGGCCCAGCGAATTCCCGTATGCGCAGGCGCAGCGCATCTATGCGGAAGCGGTCAAGGGCCAGGGACCGGCGCAATTGCCGATGAGCGAAGCGGAATTCCGCGCCACGCTCGACCCGGTGGCGATCGTTCGCCATCGCGCCACCGTGGGCGGTCCGCAGCCAGCCGAGATGGAGCGGATGCTGAAGGCGGCAAAACAGACGCTGGCGCAGCAGGATGCCTGGATCAAGGAAAAGCGCGGCCGGATCGATGCATCGCTGGCGCGGCTGGATCGGGATTTCAGCAAGCTGGCCAAGGCAGCAAATTAGGAAAACAATCCGGCCAACAACGAGGCCGCCAGCTAGCTTTCTGCGCGATGCCGATCGGGTGAGATCCGTTCCATCAGCCGTTGCGCATCGAATGGCGCCTTGACCTTCTGGTCGTTATCGAAATAGCAGCGGCCACCGGCTGGAAACCCGCATGGCATATAGGGCGTTTAACAGATGTCGCTAATTTGTTCAAAATTTCCGGTGCTGTCTGCAAGGCCGATGGGCTTCGCGGAGTTGAGGGGCGGCTCGAACATGCGGATGTATCGTGCTTCCAACTGAGTTAGTTTGGAAGGATCGCAGGCAATGATGAAGACCGAATCGAAGTCCTTCTGGCGAGCCGTTCGATGTTGGCCCAGTCGGTATTCGACATCCAATGACTTACCCACGTAGACCACCTTGGCATTGCGCACAAGGAAATAGATGCCGGAGTAGCCGCCCAAGGGATATGCCTGGCTGACGACGGCTTCGTGCGACAGCAAGGCTGTTGCTTCCACTAGGCTTTCCTCATCCAACTCCTGGACCACTTCTCGGTTCGACTTCTCGGCAAAGCTGATGGCCGCAGCCTTGTCGTATCCGATGGAAATACTTCTGCCGGTGAGCGGGTTGCGGTACGAGAAATACTCCCCAGCCGCTCGCTTCTGGACGTACAGGTTTTCTGGCAGAAGCTTTCTGCCGTGCTTCCGTGGCCTAGCCATTGCTCACCACCTTCACTTTGATGGGCTCAAGTCCGCGCGTATTGGCGTAGATCGCGGCAGTCGCATCGCTCATGTGCCCGAGCAACGCCTTCGTGTCCACGCCGCCCTGTTCCATGTAGACGCGCTTGCAGAGACTGCGGATCTCGTGAAAGGTCGGGGCGTTGTCGCCGCGAATGCCGGCAAGTTCTCGCGCTTCGTTGAAGGCCGATGTAATGCTCGACAGACGCACCGACCCACCACGTCTAGCCGGCCCCCAGCTTTTGACGTGATGCACCAAGTAGCGGCTGATGACGCCCGTCGCCTTGCATCGTGCAATGACATCCCCAACGCTCATGCCAATGGCGTCCATTCGCAGCGCGAGGGGGATTGCAATGCGAGCGTCCGTCTTAGGCCGGTGCGCGATGATGACATCGCCTTGAATCGTGGAGCGCTGCCAATTCGCGATAGTTGATCGATCCTGGCCCGTCACGAGCGCTAGCAGCATGGCGTTCTCCAGCCAAGGCGCGACCGCTGGCGCCTTCTCCAGTATCGCTTTGAAGTCGGGCAGCGTCAGGCGACGGCGCTGGACCTTCACCCGTACCTTCTCGGTGATTTCAGCGGGATTGGTTGGCATCCATCCTAGCGACACGCCCTTGCGGCAAGCGACCGTGATTCGCGAACGAACCGACTGGGACATGCGCACCGCGCCGCGTTCCTTGATCGCCTCGAGCATGTCGGCGACATGCTTTGTGGTGAGCGCCGAGCATTCGATATGGCCGATTGCATCCTTGATCGCACGATCCAACGAGCGGATGTTCGCGAGGCTTGTCTTTTTGTAGTGGTCGAGCGGCAACCGGTCGAGCAACTCGGCGACGGTGTGGCTACCGCCCGCGACGCGTTCTGACAGCGAGCGCTGCAGTTGTCCGGACGTGGCAATGACATTCGCCTCATTTGCCTCGTGGATGGCCTGCGCCAAGGGAACCCGGCCGATGATGTGCGTCTTTCCATCACGCGGATCGCGCCAGGTGAAGTAGCCCGGGCGCGGCTCGTGGAGGTTCGGCGGGAAGTGGGCGCGCTTGCGAATTCGGGGGCGGGCTGCCATGGCTCAATGGGGAATGCGTTGTGCGAGGGAGGGCCGGGCGATGCCGTCCTGAAAGACGGCATTCTGCTCGACATAGTAGGCGCGGCCGACCTTCACCGGCGGTGGGTAGATCTTGCCCTCCTTGATCCAGAGCCGCGCGGTGCGGATAGCGGGAGGCGGATCAAACTGGCTCTTGAGCCATTCATCGAGGCGCTTTTTCATGTGCCTTCTCCAGATTCCAATGCTTGCGGGTCAATTCGATGATGCGTGCTGCTGCTGCGGTCATTCTTCTTGGTCTTCCGCGCACCAATCGCAGTCCCATGCCGGCGATACCCCATGCCGGCACGGCTTGCTTTCGTCGTGATACTCGGCCTCCGGCTCTTCAAACTCGTCAAGGTCCGTGTCTCGGATTCGGTTTTTGGTAGTCATCTGTCGACCTCCATCACGCATTGCACCCAGGCAATCATGCGCCCGCCAGCTCGTCGTCATGGTCCAGCAGCCGATGCCGGAACCGCGGCAGCTTGATGCGAACCGGTCGCGTCGCTATGCCCCAGGCCTCCAGCAGCTCGTCGAAGCGCAGGCGCGGCCGGCTGCATCCCTCGCGTGCATAGACGTCGCGCTCGAGCTCGGCGCGCAGGGCCTCGACGTTGTCTGCCGAGTACTCGCAGCAGTGTTTGCCGCGTCCCTCGAATCGCTCGACCCGGCGCACCATGTTGCCGAGCAGTCGCAGGTTTCGCGTGACCCTGTTGGCGCTGCTGCCGATCTCGCGGGCGAATTGCGCCGCGACGATGTGCTGGCCATCGAGCAGTGCGGTGATGACGCGCTCGCGAATGGTCGGTTCACTCATGCCGCCTCCCTCTCATCCAGTTCAATCCGAATCTGCGTCGTCCGGATCAGGTCGTTTGCGTACTGCAGCGTCATTTCCAGCGACTCGGCGCGCAGCACCTTAATCGCCTGGCGCACTGCTGTGATGTCGGCCATTTCCAGCGGCATCGCATAGCGCAGCTTCCGAGCCAGCAGCCGCAGCGGATCCAGCGGCATCGGCCGATGCTGCCGCATGGCGTGCGTATGGAAGGCGTCGATGATCCCTTCCAGCGCCGGCGCAGTCTCGTAGTAGTGGCCATCGTTCAGGTCGCGGAAGATCGGCGTACCGTCGCGGGTGGCCATCACTTCGCCGTCGCGCTCGATCGCGTCGAGCATGGACTCGAGCGGGTTGAACACCGCGGCCACCCTCCAGGGTTCGGAGCGCAGCTTGACGCCGCCCGAGTTCCACTTCGGACGGTACGGCTTGCGGGGCTTCTGGCTTCTGCTCATGGCGTCACAGGAATAAAAAGGCGGGCGCGCCAGCCGGGGGGACATGACGCGCCGCAGAAGGGTTATGCGCCGGTGATCTCGTCGCGGCGCGCGTGGTAGATGTCGAGCAGCGGCGCGGCCACGTCTTGCGGCAGGTCGCGCAGCTCGTCGGCCATCAGGTCCAGCGTCTCGACGTCCTTGCAGGCGCGCAGCTTCTCTGCGAAGCCGTTGGCGTCGAAGTCGATCGGCACGCCGCCAGGCTGGTTGTCGATCTGGGCAGGGGGCTCATCGTCGCCCTCGGCATAGTCGGAGGCCGGCGTGATGTAGTCCCCTTCGAGCACGTTGTCCAGCGCCTGGCTTTCGCCACGCGCATGCAGGCCGTCGAGCGCCGACGCGTTGGCGAGCTCGATGCTGACGGGCAGATACTTGAACAGCCGGCGCAGGACCGTCTTGCGGCCCATTTCCTCGTAGTGCTGGCCCCACACCGTCTTTTCCTTGTCGCGCGCGAACTTGTAGTTCTGGCTGGCGTCACGGATCTCGTTCACCTGCTCGGCACTCATGACCTCGAACGCGTGGCCGCCGCCGACCAGCTTTGCCACCGCATAGAACGCGACAACCCGGCCGCGGCCCGACATGGCCGGCTTGTGCTCGAGCTTCTCGTCCAGCCCGTAGGCATACTCGAAGTGGTCGCCTTCCCGCACGGCGTGTGCCGCGATGCTGACGACCTGGCCGGAGCGGCGCGCGAGGTCGATCAGGCCCTTGTAGCCGATCACGATCTGCGTCTCGACCTTGTCGGTCACCCACCTGCCGTTCTGTTGCTTCTTCTTCTCGAACGGAATCAGATACGCGTGGCCCAGCGGTGTGTTCGGCTCCAGGCCCAACTGCGAACATTGCACGACGGCGCCCATCAGGGACTCGACAGTGCATTCCATCAGCTTCGGGGTGGTGCGCAGGGCGCCGAGCGCGATCTTGAGCATGCGGTCAGGGCTGACGTGCTTGGGCAGCACCGCTGCGAGCGTCGATTTCTGCGACTCGAAGAAGGTCTTCACGCTGCCGATGCCGGCTTGCGCGGCCACCATCTTGGAGGTCTTCTTCAGTTCTGCGAGGTTGGTTTGTGCCACGGTCATTCCTCGTTGCGGTTGGTGGTTGCCCAGGCGGGCAGGCTGATGATTTCGATCTGGTCGCTGTAGCCGGGCCACTGGTTGATGCGCAGGCAGTCGGCGTAGCAGGCAAGGTCGAGGCGGTATGCCGAGCGGCCGGCGTCCTTGGCGGGGTCGTCCAGCATCAGCGCGCAGGCTGCGAACGGGTATTCCGTCTCGACCGCGACGAAGATGAACCCCAGCACCGGCCGGCCGCTGGCCGCGGCATAGCCGTCGGTGTAGAAGGCGTCCTGCACGTGGTACCGCTTGCGCGCGATCTGGCGCCGGAATTCGGCCGGGCTCGCGTCCGAGTAGGTCTTGAGGTCCAGCAGGATCACGCCGGCGTCGCCGCAGTCGTGCACCCAGTCAGGCCGGCAGCGGCACTGCACGCCGGTGTCCGGGTCCACCCACAGGGCGGTGACCTCGGCCGCGCCGACGGCCAGCGCGTCGCAGACCTCCGGTAGCCTGCGCACAGACTCGGCCTGGCGCAGCGCCGTTTCGTACTGCTCTTCCTTGATGATCACGGCGCCCGGCCGGAGCGCGGCCATCTCGGCCACGTAGTCCTTCCACTTGTTCGTGTTCCGATTCCAGTCCGGCCCCACGATGTAGCGCTCGGCGAAGCTCTCCGGCTCGAGCACCATGCAGTGCGCAAGCTGGCCCTCAAGCTGGCCGGCCTTCTCGCGCGGCGCCGGCCGTGCCGGGTCGATGTGCCGCGCGTAGGCGATCGCCGGCGACTGCGCCACGCTGTCGAGCACGGATTTCGAAGCGCCGGGCAGCCGGTGGTATTCGTCGATCGGCACGCCGTGATGCACGCCGGTCCAGGCCGCGATCGTTGGCAGCGGGGCGTTCATGCGACACCCATGTAGAGAGGCTGATCGGCCCAGCCCGCGATGCCGTGGGCCAGCAGCAGGATGAAGATGACGATCCACGGCGCCGATTTCGGATGCGCCTCGGCGAAGCGCTCGAACCAGTTTCCGATCACAGGTAGGCCCTCACGATGTCGATGACGTTGGCGATCAGCAGCACGCCGATGGCGATCCACGCGCCGGTGCGAAAGCGCCGCAGGTTTCGCGCTTGCCGTGCGCGCAGGGCGTTGAAGTCTTCGATGTCGATCACGACTTGGCCTCCCT
>NZ_JCBAJO010000089.1:0-18149 GCF_059772245.1 Cupriavidus sp. R6-3 | reverse complement strand
AGGGAGGCTGAGGGAGGCTGAGGGAGGCTGAGGGAGGCTGAGGCAGGCCCCCGGCTGAGCCGGCCGGCGAGGCCGTGGAAAGGCGCGCCGTTATAATGGCCCGATTCCTCAAGGCCCCTCCCGATGTCCGACCTGCTTGCCAATCTGAACGCCGAACAACTTGCCGCCGTCACGCTGCCGGACGAACCGGCGCTGATCCTGGCGGGCGCGGGCAGCGGCAAGACGCGGGTGCTGACCACGCGCATCGCGTGGCTGATCCAGAACGGCCGCGTGTCGCCGGCCGGCATCCTGGCGGTGACCTTCACCAACAAGGCCGCCAAGGAGATGCAGACGCGGCTGTCGTCGATGCTGCCGATCAATACCCGCGGCATGTGGATCGGCACCTTCCACGGCCTGTGCAACCGCATGCTGCGCGCGCATTTCCGCGATGCCGGGCTGCCGCAGACCTTCTCGATCCTCGACAGCCAGGACCAGCTGTCGGCGCTCAAGCGCCTGCTGAAGTCGCTGAACGTCGACGACGAGAAATATCCGGCGAAGAACCTGCAGTACTTCATCAACAGCGCGAAGGAGCAGGGCCTGCGCGCGGCCGACGTCGAGGCCAACGACGACTTCAACCGCCGCTTCGTCGACCTGTATGCCGCCTACGACGAGCAGTGCCAGCGCGAGGGCGTGGTCGATTTCGCCGAGCTGCTGCTGCGCTGCTACGAGCTTCTGCGCTACAACGACGCGATCCGCCAGCACTATCAGCACCGCTTCCGCCATGTGCTGGTCGACGAGTTCCAGGACACCAACGTGCTGCAGTACCAGTGGCTGAAGCTGCTGGCGGGCTTCGGCACCGGCAATGCCGCGGCGGTGTTCGCGGTCGGCGACGACGACCAGAGCATCTACGCGTTCCGGGGCGCCAATGTCGGCAACATGCGCGACTTCGAGCACGAATTCCGCGTGCGCCATCTGATCAAGCTGGAGCAGAACTATCGCTCGCACGGCCATATCCTCGACTCGGCCAATCACCTGATCGCCCACAACGCGCGCCGGCTCGGCAAGAACCTGCGCACCGACGCGGGCCACGGCGAGCCGGTGCGGGTCTACCAGGCCGGCACCGACGGGCAGGAGGCCGGGTGGATCGTCGAGGAGATCCGCGACCAGATCGCCCAGGGCACCAGCCGCGCGGAGATCGCGATCCTGTATCGCAGCAACGCGCAGTCGCGCGTGATCGAGCACGCGCTGTTCTCGTCCGGCATTCCGTACCGCGTCTACGGCGGCCTGCGCTTCTTCGAGCGGGCCGAGGTCAAGCACGCGCTGGCCTATCTGCAGCTGCTGGAAAATCCGCGCAACGACGCCGCCTTCGCCCGCGTGGTCAACTTCCCTACGCGCGGCATCGGCGCGCGTTCGATCGAGTCGCTGCAGGACGCCGCGCGGCAGTACAACTGCGCGCTGTCCGAGGCGGTGGCCTATGTCGCCGGCGCGGCCGGCGGCAAGCTGGCGTCGTTCGTGCGGCTGATCGACCAGATGCGCTTCGAGACCCGGCAGATGACGCTGCCGGAGACGGTCGAATACGTGATCAATACCAGCGGGCTGATCACGCATTACCAGGCCGAGAAGGAAGGCCAGGACCGCATCGAGAACCTGCGCGAACTGGTGACCGCGGCGCAGGCCTTCGTGGTGGAAGAGGGCTACGGCCTCGACGCGCCGGCCAACGCGATTCCGGTGAGCCGCCGGCAGAGCCTGGATCGGCCGCTGCCGGCCCTGGCCGAGGGCGACCAGGCGCAGCAGGTGCTGGACCCGGAAGCGCTGCCCGAGGTGATGACGCCGCTGGTCGCCTTCCTGACGCACGCCTCGCTGGAGGCCGGCGACAACCAGGCCCAGGCCGGCCAGGACGCGGTGCAGATGATGACCGTGCACGCGGCCAAGGGCCTCGAATTCAATGTGGTTTTCATCAGCGGGCTGGAGGAAGGGCTGTTCCCGCACGAGAACAGCATGCTCGACGCCGACGGGCTCGAGGAAGAGCGCCGGCTGATGTATGTGGCGATCACGCGGGCGCGCGAGCGGCTGTACCTGTCGTTCGCGCAGAGCCGCGTGCTGCATGGCCAGGTGCGCTACCACATCCGCTCCCGCTTCTTCGACGAGCTGCCCGAGGGCGCGCTGAAGTGGCTGACCCCGCCGGCGCAGAACTACGGCGCGCAGCGGCGCCAGTCATCGGAAAGCGCGTGGGGCCGCGACTGGTACAAGCGGGCCGAGGACGTGCCCTATACCGGCAGCCGCGCGACCGGCGGCATGGACACCGGCAACGGCTACGCCGACCACAAGCGGCAGGCCGAATCCGGCTGGCGCATCGGCCAGCAGGTCTTCCACAACAAGTTCGGCGAGGGCGTGATCAAGGCGCTCGAAGGCGAGGGCGCGGATGCCCGCGCCAATATCGAGTTCAAGCGCCACGGCGCCAAGTGGCTGGCGCTGTCGGTGGCGAAGCTGGACGCGATCGATTGAGCCTGGTGGGTGGTGTCAGGCTGCCGCGCTGTCCCCATTCGGCGGCGCGATGTTGAAGCAGCCGCGATAGGTCGCGTAGAACGAGCAGTACAGGATCGCCAGCATCAGCAGCGAATACGGCGTCACCAGGAAGGACAGCACGCCTTCGGCGCCGAAGGCGCTGAAGATCGCCTCCAGGAAGAAGGGCACCGCCACCAGCAGCAGCACGAACAGCATCGCATAGGTGAAGAAGGCCCCGCGGTTGCGCCAGCACGCGGTCCAGCTGAAGAACAGCGCCTTGACCGGCGGCACGTTGTGCCAGGCGGCCAGCAGCGGCGCGAACCAGAACAGCATCGCGATCGGCGTGTACAGCGCCGCCCCTACCAGCAGCGCGTAATACAGCTGGCGGATCGCCTCCGGGGTCGGCGGCTCTTCCTTGAGCAGCACCGGCAGCAGCGCGCGCATGTCGACCAGCGTGCCGGCGATCAGGCTGAGCAGGAACACCAGTCCCGCATAGATGGCGCCCAGGATCAGCAGATGGCGCGCGGCCACCTTGCCGTTGCTGCGATATCCCGCCAGCAGCACGGTGGGCATCACCTTGCGGTTCTGGATCACCTCGCGGCACGCGGTCATGATGCCGACCGACAGGCCCGGCGTCACCACCAGCAGCGCAACGATGCCGATCAGCGGAATGAAGATGGCGATCTGCGCGGCGATCAGATAGATGAACAGCAGCATCAGGAAGGTCAGCGGGTTCTTGCGGAACAGCCACAGACCCTGGCGGAACCAGACGTAGCCTTCCTTGGCGGGGACTTCCAGTAGTTGCATGACGAATCGGGTCCGAATCAGGTGCGGCGATCAGGGGCTGCCGTCGGCGGCGCCCATCAGGTCCAGGGGAGCGCGGTGGCGGCGATGCGCCGGCGCAGGATGCGTTCGAAGTGAGTCGGGTCGTGCGGCTCGAGCATGTCGGCCTCGCGCGGCAGATGGTAGTCCCACAGCCGCGAGACCCAGAAGCGCAGCGCGCCGGCCCGCAGCATGTGCTGCCAGTGCGCGGCCTCGATCGCGTCCAGGGGTCTGACCGCATGATAAGCCCGCAGCAGCGCCGTCGCGCGCGGGGCGTCCAGCTCGCCGCTGGCCAGGTCGATGCACCAGTCGTTGACGGTCACGGCCAGATCGAACAGCCACTTGTCGTCGCCGGCGAAGTAGAAATCGAAGAAGCCGCCCAGCCGCGACTGGCCGTTGCCGGCGTCCTCGAACAGCACGTTGTCGCGGAACAGGTCGCAATGGCAGGGGCCGCCCGGCAGTGCGGCATAGGCTGCGCCGCCAAAGAACGCGCTCTGGAACGCGAGCTCGTCCTGCAGCAGCGCGCGCTGGCTGTCGTCGAGGAAGGGCAGGATCTGCCCTTCCGTCTCGCGCCACCACGCCAGGCTGCGCAGGTTCGGCTGCTGGCGCGGATAGCCGCGGCCGGCCAGGTGCATGCGCGCCAGCATGTCGCCGACCTCGGCGCATTGCTGCGCGTTCGGTGCCAGCTGCGAGCTGCCCGGCAGCCGCGTGACGATGGTGGCGGGCTTGCCCTTGAGCGTGCGCAGGATCTCGCCGTCCTTGCCCGGCATCGGCGCGGGCACGCGGATGCCGCGTTCGGCCAGATGCGCCATCAGATGCAGGTAGTACGGCAACTGGTCGAAGCGCAGCCGCTCGAAGATGGTCAGCACGTAGTCGCGCGTCTGGCCGTCCCGCTCCATCGTCACGAAGAAATTGCTGTTCTCGATGCCCGAGGGAATGCCGCGCAGCGCGCGCAGCGTACCGAGGTCGTAGTCGAGCAGCCATTGCGCGATCTCGTCGTGCGAGACCGTGGTGAATACAGCCATACTGTCTTGTCTGGTTGGAACCGGATGTAAAGCCGGATGGCGCCGGCGGGCAAGGCCCGCGGCATGCCGTGGCGCCGCGGACAGCGGCGTCCGGCGCGGCCCGGAAGCGAACCCCCGGGCCGGGAGCGGTGAAACGTCGGATGGCGCGCGCGGACGGGTCGGCCCCGTCCGCGGCAGGCTCAGAACTGCAGCACGCGCACCGAAGGCACGCGATTGACTTCCCGTTCGCGGATGCGCGGCGAGCTGTCCTCGGGACGGCTCATCTGGTATTGCGTGCCCGCGCCGGACTTCACTTCGATATCGACCTGCTGGCCGCGGCGGTCGCGGTATTCGCGCACCTGCGTGCCATCGGCCTCGTTCAGCTGGAAGCTCGGCTCGCGCGGATGATTGAGCTGGGTCTTCGCCGACGGGGCGATGGGCTGGTTGTTGATCTCGTTCAGTTCCTGCTGGGACAGCGCGCCGTTGTCGTCGGCGGCCTGCTGTGCGGACTGCTGGGCCAGCGCGGCCGGCGCGGCGATCAGCGCGAGTACCGTCGCGGCCAGCGTCAGGCCGCGTCGCGCAACCCCCGGCAGGGGCTCCGGCTCGTCCGCGCTGGCGGCCGGAAAGGAAAGGGAGGTCATCTCGGGCTCCTGTGCGATGCGCGCGGGGTGCCGGCGCATCCGAATGGGCGCCGCGCGCGGCAGGGCCGGGCGCGACTCGGGCATCAGGCTTGCATTCTAGCAATTCCTGCCGCCCGCGGGCCCGTGGCGAGGCGGTTCGGGCACTCGGGCACCGCCCGCCCACGCCACTCACAGATAGAACATCTCTTCCTTCGGCGGGATCGGGTTTTCGCCGCCGCGGCGCTCGTAGTAGTCGTAGACCGCCTCCAGCACCTCGTGCGGCTCGTCGACGATCTGCATCAGATCGAGGTCGTGCTCGGCAATCAGGCCCATCGGCAGCAGCGTGAAGCGGAACCAGTCGAGCAGGCCCTTCCAGAAGCGGCTGCCCACCATCACCACCGGTACCGCGCGCGACTTGCCGGTCTGCACCAGCGTCAGCACCTCGGCCAGTTCGTCGAGCGTGCCGAAGCCGCCCGGCATCACGATGAAGGCGTCCGAGTTCTTGACGAAGGTCACCTTGCGCGTGAAGAAATGGCGGAAGCGCATGGCGATGTCCTGGTACGGATTGCCCTGCTGTTCGTGCGGCAGTTCGATATTGAGGCCGACGCTCGCGGACTTGCCTGCGTGCGCGCCCTTGTTGGCCGCTTCCATGATGCCGGGGCCGCCGCCGGAGATCACGGCGAAGCCCGCGTCGGAGAACAACCGCGCGATGTCGATGGTCTGCTGGTAGTACGGCGAATCCTCGCGCAGGCGCGCGCTGCCGTAGATCGAGACGGCCGGCCGGACCTCGGACAGGTACTCGGTCGCCTCGATGAACTCTGCCATAATCGTGAACATTTGCCACGAGGCGCGCGCCTTCTTTGCAGTCGCGCGATCTTCGTCGGCCAGCGCACGCAGGCTGGGAATCATCTTGCGCGGGTTGGTCCGCGCCGCCTTGGCGGACGCCGGCGCTTCGGCGGGCGAGGCGGTATCGCCCGGGCCATCGTCGGCGGGGCCGACGGTGACGTTCACATCCATATCCGCAGCCGTGGTGATCTTGCCTTCGTTGGCACGGACCGCCGCGGTCACGGGGTTGCTGCGGCTGCCGGCCACGCCGTTGGCGTGGTCGGGGGCGGTGGGTTCACCGCTTGCCGCGGCACCAGTCAATTTCGAGTCCATGGGAATGTCGGATAGTCCTAAAACACTGCTGCTCGTCGATGGGTCGAGCTATCTATATCGCGCGTATCACGCGCTGCCGGATCTGCGCAACGGCGAAGGCCTGCCCACAGGGGCCATCTACGGCATGATCAACATGCTGCGCAAGCTGCGCAACGATTACCCGGCAGAGTATAGCGCCTGCGTGTTTGACGCCAAGGGCAAGACCTTCCGCGATGCGCTGTACCCCGCATACAAGGAACACCGCCCGTCGATGCCCGAGGATCTCGCGCGGCAGATCGAGCCGATCCATGAGGCGGTGCGCGCGCTGGGCTGGCCGATCGTCGTCGTCGACGGCGTCGAGGCCGACGACGTGATCGGCTCGCTGGCCTGCCAGGCTACCGCGGAGGGCATCCGCACCGTGGTGTCGACCGGCGACAAGGACCTGGCGCAGCTGGTGAACGACAGCGTCACGCTGGTCAATACGATGAGCGGCGAGGTCCTCGATCCGCCGGGCGTGGTGGCCAAGTTCGGCGTGCCGCCGGAACGCATCGTCGACTATCTGTCGCTGATCGGCGATGCGGTCGACAACGTGCCGGGCGTGCCCAAGGTCGGTCCGAAGACCGCGGTCAAATGGCTGACCGAATACGGCACGCTCGACGGCATCATGGCCAACGCGGACAAGATCAAGGGCGTGGTCGGCGAGAACCTGCGCAACACGCTCGACTGGCTGCCGCGCGCGCGCGAGCTGGTGACGGTGAAGATCGATTGCGATCTGTCCGGACCGATCCCCGACTTCCACGCGCTGCGCGACATGGGCGAGGACAAGGAGAAGCTGGTCGCGTTCTTCTCGCGCTACGGCTTCAAGACCTGGCTGCGCGAGCTGACCGGCGAACGCCTGCCCGATGCGCGCGCGCAGGCCGCTGCCGCCGCGGCGTCGCGCGGTCCGCAGGCGAGCCTGTTCGACGGTCCGGCCGCCACCGATGAGCCCGTGGCGGAGACCCCGCCGGCCGAGATCCGCTACGAGACCGTGGTCACCGAGTCCGCGCTCGAGGAATGGGCGCGCCGCATCGAACGCGCCGAGCTGACCTGCATCGATACCGAGACCACGTCGATCGATCCGATGCAGGCGCAACTGGTCGGCATCTCGCTGTCGGTCGAGCCCGGCATCGCCTGCTATATCCCGGTCGCGCACCAGGGCCCCGACGTGGCGGGCATGGAAGGCCGCGGCCAGCTGCCGCGCGACTTCGTGCTGGCGCGGCTGCGTGCGTGGCTGGAGGACCCGGACCGGCACAAGGTCGGCCAGCATCTGAAATACGACGTCCATGTGTTCGCCAACCACGGCATCGCGCTGCGCGGCATTCGCCATGACACCATGCTGCAGAGCTACGTGCTGGCCTCGCACCGCAATCACGGCATGGACAGCCTCGCCGAACGGCTGCTGAACCTGAAGACGCTGACCTACGAGGAGGTCTGCGGCAAGGGCGTCAACCAGCTGTGCTTCGACCAGATCGACCTGGCGCGCGCGACCGAATACGCGGCCGAGGACGCCGACGTGACGCTGCGCCTGCATCGCAAGATGTATCCGCAGCTCGAGGCGGCCGAGGGCCTGCGCTACGTCTACGAGCGCATCGAGATGCCGGTGTCGGTGGTGCTGCAGAAGATCGAGCGCAACGGCGTGCTGATCGATGCGCCGCGCCTGGCCGCGCAAAGCGCCGAATTGGGTCAGCGCATGATGGAACTGGAGCAGCGCGCCTACGAGGCCGCCGGCCAGCCGTTCAACCTGGGCTCGCCCAAGCAGATCGGCGAGATCCTGTTCGGGCGGATGCAGCTGCCGGTCGTCAAGAAGACCAGCAGCGGCGCGCCGTCGACCGACGAAGAGGTGCTGCAGAAGCTGGCGGAGGACTATCCGCTGCCGCGGCTGCTGCTCGACTATCGCGCGCTGTCCAAGCTGAAGTCGACCTACACGGACAAGCTGCCGCGCATGGTCAATCCCGCCACCGGACGCGTGCATACCAGCTACGGCCAGGCCACCGCGGTGACCGGCCGGCTGGCGTCGACCGAGCCGAACCTGCAGAACATCCCGGTGCGGACCGAGGAGGGCCGCCGCATTCGCGAGGCCTTCATCGCGTCGCCGGGCCATGCGATCGTGTCGGCGGACTATTCGCAGATCGAGCTGCGCATCATGGCCCATATCTCGGGCGACGAGAACCTGCTCGGCGCCTTTGCGCGCGGCGACGACATCCACCGCGCGACCGCGGCCGAGATCTTCGGCGTGGCGGCGGATGCGGTCAGCAGCGAGCAGCGCCGCTATGCCAAGGTCATCAACTTCGGCCTGATCTACGGCATGAGCGCGTTTGGCCTGGCCAGCAACCTCGGCATCGAGCGCGACGCGGCCAAGCACTATATCGACCGCTATTTCATGCGCTATCCCGGCGTGGCGCGCTACATGGAAGAGACGCGCCAGACCGCGCGGGAGCAGGGCTATGTCGAGACCGTGTTCGGCCGCCGGCTGTGGCTGCCGGACATCAACGGCGGCAACGGCCCGCGCCGCCAGGCCGCCGAGCGCGCCGCGATCAATGCGCCGATGCAGGGCACCGCGGCCGACCTGATCAAGCTGTCGATGATCGCGGTGCAGGACTGGATCGAGCGCGAGTCGCTCGGCACGCGGCAGATCATGCAGGTGCACGACGAACTGGTGCTGGAGGTGCCGACCGCCGAACTGGAACTGGTGCGCACGCGCCTGCCGGAACTGATGTGCGGCGTGGCGGCGCTGCGGGTGCCGCTGGTCGCCGAAACCGGGGTCGGTGCGAATTGGGAAGAAGCGCACTGAGGTGTTCGCCCGGTGCCGTCTTGCCAAGTTTGCTGCATTGCAGCAAACTGGTGCCGACAGAACTGACAGAACTGACAGCAGCAGGCAGCAGTCGCCGCCGGCATGCCGGCGGTCCGACCATTCAGAACGGGTAGAACAATGCAAACAAGCGCGCATCGGATTGTCGTAGTCGGCGGTGGAGCAGGTGGCCTGGAACTGGTGACGCGTCTCGGCGACAAGCTGGGCAAGCGCGGCGCCGCGCATATCACGCTGGTCGACCGTTCGCCCACGCATATCTGGAAGCCGCTGCTGCACGAGGTCGCCGCGGGCAGCATGGACCAGAACACCCATCAGCTCGAATATGCGGCGCAGGCGCTCTGGCACCATTTCGAGTTCCAGCAGGGCGAGCTGACCGGCCTCGACCGCACGCGCAAGACGATCTCGGTCGCGGCCTGTGTCGACCAGGACGGGCTGGAACTGCTGCCCGCGCGCGACATTCCCTATGACACGCTGGTGCTGGCGATCGGCTCGGTCACGCATTTCTTCGGCACGCCCGGCGCGGCCGAGCATGCGATCGCGCTCGATACCGTCGAGCAGGCAGAACGCTTCCGCCGCCGGCTGATCTCGGCCTGTGTCCGCGCGCAGAACGGGCTCAGCCGGAACGACGACGACGGCGACGGCCGGCCGGACGTCGATGTCGTGATCGTCGGCGCGGGCGCGACCGGCGTCGAGCTGTCGGCCGAGCTGCGCAATACCGCGCAGGTGCTCAATGCCTACGGGCTGCACCGCCTGGACCCCCGCCGCGACATCCATATCACGCTGATCGAAGGCGGCCCGCGCATCCTGCCGGCGCTGTCCGAGCGCGTGTCGAGTGAAACCGCCGAACTGCTGCGCAAGCTGGACGTGCGCATGCTGGTCGGCGAGCGCGTCACCGAGATCGGGCCCGATGCGGTGCTGACCGCCAGCGGCAAACGGATTCCCGCCGAACTGACGGTGTGGGCGGCGGGCATTACCGCACCGCCGGTGCTGAAGACGCTCGGCCTGACGTTGAGTCGGCAGGGCCAGATCGTGGTCAGGCAGACGCTGCAGAGCGAAGACGACCCGGACATCTTCGCGTTCGGCGATTGCGCCAGCTGCGCGTGGCCGGCCAAGCAGACCACGGTGCCGCCGCGCGCGCAGGCCGCGCACCAGCAGGCCAGCTTTCTGTACGACGCGTTGCGGGCGCGGCTGGAGGGCCGGCCGCTGCCGGAATTCCAGTTCAAGGATCTCGGCTCGCTGGTGTCGCTGGGCCGTTTCACCGCGGTCGGCAACCTGATGGGTGGGTTGATCGGCGGCTCGATGTTCATCGAGGGGCTGATGGCCCGGCTGATGTACTCGTCGCTGTACCGGATGCACGTGATGGCGCTGCACGGCGCGGTGCGCATGGCGCTCGATACGGTCGCGCACTGGCTGCGCAGCAAGACCAATCCGCGGGTGAAGCTGCACTGAGCGGTTGGCCGCCCCGGGCGGGGCGGGCGCGGCAAGGGCCGGGCTCCGAGGGGCGCCGCAAAGGCACGTCAGGGGCTCGGAGGGGGCTCGGCGGAGGCTCGGCAGGGGCTCGGCAGGGGCTCGGCAGGGGCTCGGCAGGGGCTTCGCAGCGGCTCCGCACGGTCTTGGTAGGGACTCGGTAGAAGCTCGACATGCGCTCGGCAAGGGCGCGGGCACTGCGCGCGCCGCCCGCCGGCCTGCAGCGTGCGCTGGACACCATGTTTGCTTAGAATCGCCTTCCTGATGCCCCGGCTCGTCTGCTGGCGCAGCGTCCCCCGTTCGCCAACATCAGGAGACCCGCATGCTCAAGCCCGAAGTGGAAAGCCTCGTACCCGGCCAGACGTTCGACCGGCGCAGCTTCGTCAAGACCGCCCTCGGCTCGGCCTTCGCCGCCGCAGCGCTGCCGGTCACCGCGCAAGCGATCAAGACCGACTTCGAAGGGCTGACGGCCGGCGAGGTCACCATCCCCTCCGGCGACTTCAAGATGCCGATCTACCGCGCGATGCCGCAGGGCAAGCGCGACCTGCCGGTGGTGCTGGTGATCAGCGAGATCTTCGGCGTGCACGAATACATCGCCGATACCTGCCGACGCTTCGCCAAGCAGGGCTATCTGGCGATCGCGCCCGAGCTGTTTGCGCGCCAGGGCGATCCGACCAGCTTCGGCACGATCCAGGAACTGCAGCGCGAGATCATCGCCAAGACGCCGGACAACGAGGTGCTGGGCGACCTCGATGCGGCGGTGGCCTGGGCCGGCGCCAACGGCGGCAATCTCGGCAAGGTCGGCATCACCGGCTTCTGCTGGGGCGGCCGCGTGGTCTGGCTGTACGCCGCGCACAGCAGGCAGCTGAAGGCCGGCGTCGCGTGGTACGGCCGGCTGAACGGCGACACCACGCCGCTGCAGCCCCGCCATCCGATCGATCTCGCCGCGCAGCTGAAGGCGCCGGTGCTTGGGCTGTACGGCGGCAAGGACACCGGCATCCCGCTGGAGGCGGTCGACCGGATGAAGGCCGCGCTGGCGGCGGCCAACAACCCGGCGGCCAAGGCCTCCAAGTTCATCGTCTACCCCGAGTCCGGCCACGCCTTCCATGCCGACTACCGGCCGAGCTACCGCGAGGCGGACGCGAAGGACGGCTGGCAGAAGTGCCTGGCGTGGTTCAAGGAGCATGGGGTGGCGTAGCTCTACCAAAAGAACCACGACACCGGGAGCCAACCGCCGTCCAAGTATCCCTATAATGGGTACGATCGTACCTAAATTGGGGATATGTGTGGGACTAGCTGACTTCATGTTCTCGCCGGGGGTTCAACGCGTGTTGGCGAGAGTCTACGGGGAGCCGACGCGGACGTTCACGTTGAGTGAACTGATCGAGCATGTCGGTGGAGGGCGTGGCAACGGTCAGCGCCACGTCCAACGGCTCATTGATGCGGGCGTCTTGTCGGAGGAGCCGCGACGCGGCAACCAACGCGTCATCCGGGCCAATACCGCGTTTGCGCTTTATCCCGAACTACAGAGCATTTGCAGCAAGTCGTTTGGCTTGGTAGAGCCGATACGAAATGCGCTGCGGCCGTTTGCAGCCGAAATCGCCGAGGCCTTTCTCTTTGGATCGGTTGCACGCGAGGAGGACAGCCATCGCAGCGATATCGACCTGATGGTGATAGGGACAGCGCCGATGATGGCGTTAATGGACGCAATGCTGAAGGTCGGAGTGGAACTTGGTCGCCCCGTACATCTGAATGCGTACTCTCCTGCCGAATGGGCGGATCTCGTGAGCAGCGACCCCCTCGTTGCCCGTATTGCCGCCGGATCGATCGTGAGGGTGCTACCTGATGTCCCGGCCACATGAGTATGAAAATCTGATTCGTCTTAACTGCTTTACAGAGCAACCTCGAACGCCAGGCGCACTGGAGGCCTATTTACGCAACGCGCGCGCCTATTTGGCTGCCGGGCGGCAACTGGATGCTGACGAAGCCCCAATGCCCGTCTTTTCCATTGCCTACGAAGGGTTTTTCCAGGTGGTTCAGGCAGTGTTGGAGTTCCACGAGGTACGGATTCGCGATGCCGGTCGCAATATGGCGATTCAGAGGGTATGTGCGGATCTCGGAATGAGCAATGCTGAATTCGCTTTTGTGGTCAATGCCCATATGCGGCGCAACGGCACGAGCTACACGTCTCCCTTTCCCCCAATTTCCGCCGGTCAGGCCACGAGCCTCCTTTCGATACTCGAAAAGTATCTTGGACAGGCTCATCGCTTGACCGGCGCATCCTGGGCGGAAGAGTAGCGAAGACGCAAAGGGCCGGCACGCGTCAAGCCCATTGCAAAACCGCCCCCGACCTCCGTACAATGCGGGCTTTGCGCCTCTTGCAACAGTGTTGCGTTTATACGGATCGACGCGGCCAGGCCGCGCGGCCCGCGACACGGGCAGGGGCGAACCCTCCGGGAGCCCATCATCTTTTCCACGCTCGTCTTGATCCTGCTGGCCACCACGATTTCCGGCGTGGGCAGCATTCTCGGTGCCGCCCTGCTGTCCCTGACCGCGGCATCGCGCGCGGTGGAGCGCATGGTCAGTTTTTCGGTCGGCGTGCTGCTGGCCACCGCCTTGCTGCATTCGCTGCCGGAGGCGTTCGCCTCGGGCGCCGACCCGCGCGCGCTGTTCGGCACGCTGCTGGCCGGCCTGCTGGGCTTCTTCCTGCTGGAAAAGATCTCGCTGCTGCGCCATTCGCACCATCACGAGGGCGACGGTCATCATCACCATCACGGGCATGACCGCGAAGAGGCGGGCCGCAGCGGCCTGACCATCCTGGTCGGCGACACCTTCCACAATTTCGCGGACGGCATCGTGATCGCCGCGGCCTTCCTGGCCGACCCGAAGATCGGCATCGTCACCGCGCTGGCGATCGCCGCGCACGAGATCCCGCAGGAAGTGGGCGACTTCATCGTGCTGCTCAATGCCGGGTTTTCGAAGGCGCGCGCGTTTGCCTTCAATCTGCTGTCGAGCCTGGCCGCGGTGGTCGGCGGGTTGGTGGGGTACTTCCTGCTCGACGAGATGAGCAGCTGGGTGCCGTATGTGCTGGTGATCGCCGCCAGCAGCTTCCTCTATATCGCGGTCAGCGATCTGATGCCGCAGATGCAGCGCAAGCCGCGCTGGCGCGAATCGATCGTGCAGGTGGTGCTGGTGGCGGCCGGCATCGCGGCGATCGTCTGGGTGACCGACGGGGTCCACGATCACCACGGCCACGGCGAGGCCGGCCATGGCGCAGCCGACCATGCGCACGCGCACACCGACCATTGAGTTCGTCCAGCCGCCGCTCTCCCCGGGCGGCTGGCTGGACTAGCGCCGGACCGGCGCCCGCTACCGCGCCCCGAGGGCGGTTGAGTCGACTGGCGGCGGCTACCGCTCTCCGAGGGCGGTTGACTCGACTGGCGCCGGCTACCGCTCCCCGAGGGCGGTTGACTTGACTGGCGCCGGCTACCGCTCGCCGAGGGCGATCGACTCGACTGGCGCCGGCTACCGCTCCCCGAGGGCGGTTGACTCGACTGACGCCGGCTTGCCAGTCCCGAGGGCGGCTGGCTTGACCGACGCCGGCCTACCGGTCCCCGGTGGCGACCGGCCGCGCCGGATCGGCGCACCACTCGCTCCACGAACCGGGGTAGAGCGCCGCGCCCGGCAGTCCCGCCACTTCCAGCGCCAGCAGATTGTAGCAGGCGGTGACACCGGAGCCGCACTGCATCACCGCGCGCTCCGCTGGCGTCGCGCCCAGCACGCCGCCGAATTCGCCGCGCAGCGCCTCGGCGGGCTTGAAGCGGCCGTCGGGCTGCAGATTGTCCTTGAAGCAGCGGTTGACCGCGCCGGGAATATGGCCGCCGACCGGGTCCAGCGTCTCGTTCTCGCCGCGGAAGCGATCGGGCGCGCGGGCATCGACCACCAGCCGCGTCGGCGACTGCAGATTGGCCATCAGGGTATCGGCGTCGACCGTGCCGACCAGCGAAGGGCGGCGGGTCAGGTTGCCGCCTGCCAATGCCTCCGGCTCCGGCGTGGTGCCGCTCTCCAGCGGCAGGCCGGCGGCGACCCAGGCCTGCTTGCCGCCGTCGAGCACGGCCACCGCCTGATGGCCGACCCAGCGCAGCAGCCACCAGGCCCGCGCGGCGTACATGCCGCCCTGGGCGTCGTAGACCACCACCTGGGTGTCGTCGTTGACGCCGAGCGCGCGCAGGCGCGCCGTCAGCGCATCGGCATCGGGCAGAGGATGGCGGCCGTTGCTGCCGGTCTTCTCGCCCGACAGCTCGTTGTCCAGATGCAGGTAGAAGGCGCCGGGCAGATGGCTCTGGTGGTAGGCCTCGCGGCCGGCGGCGGGATCGGTCAGGTCGAAGGAGCAATCGATCAGCACGCTGTGCCGGCCCGGATCCTGGCGCAGCGCATGCAGGTCGGCGCAGGAGATCAGCGTGGTCCAAACGGCTTGGGGCATCGTAAAACCTGTCTAGTGGCGACGGATCGTCGAGGAATCCCGATGATCGCCGAAAGTGGCGTCTGCCGCTATCGGGCCGAGGCTGACGCGGAGCGGGCCAGCCTGCGCGCGCGCCATGCCGGCTTGCGCGGGGCGTTCTCCCGCTTGCGGGAGAGGGCCGGGGAGAGTGGGGCGGCGTTCGCCGTCCCGGAACGACCGCGACTTCCCCGAGGGGAGTGCCACGCCGAGGGGGGCCTACACCTCGGGATGCACCTCCGCCTCGGCCGACTTGACCGGCGTCGCCGCCGTCGGCTGGCTGGTGCTCTCGCGCGCGCGGGTCAGCGTGGTGGCGATGCCGCTGGCGATGATCAGGCCCATGCCGAGCCACGACAGCCAGTTCAGCGCGTCGTTCCAGATCATCATGCCCCACAGGCTGGAGAACACGATGCCGGCGTACTGCAGGTTGGCAGTCAGCAGCGTGTTGCCGCGCTTGTAGGCGCGCGTCATCGCGGTCTGGCCCAGGGTGGCCAGGATGCCGATGCCCAGCAGCAGGCCGGCGCCGTGCCAGGTGTGGCTGCTGACGCCCGAGAACATCATCCAGACCACCCCCGCCAGCGTGCCGACCAGCGAGAAATAGAACACGATGCGGCCTTCGGGCTCGCCCAGCTGGCCGAGCTGCCGCACCTCGACATAGGCCAGCGCCGTGAACATGCCCGAGATCAGCCCGACCAGGCCACCGGTCAGCTGGTCCTTGCCGACGGAAGGCTGCAGCAGGCAGATCACGCCGGCGAACGACATCACGATCGCGCCGATCAGCTTGCGGTCCGCGCCGCCAGCGGTGCCGGCCAGCGCCGCGCCGGCGCCGACGATCAGCGCGATCCAGACCGGCGACATGTAGTTCAGCGTCATCGCGGTGGCCAGCGGCAGCAGGCTGATCGAGGTGAACCACAGCATCAGCGCGGTCACGCCGAACAGGCTGCGCTTGATATGCGTGGTCATATGCGGGGTGCGCACCGAGATGCCGCTGGAGGCGAGGATCGCCCAGATGATCAGCATGCTGATCATGCTGCGGTAGAACACGATCTCGCCGGTGGTGTACATCTCGGAAGCCAGCTTGACGCCCACCCCCATCAACGAGAACGAGAAGGCGGCGAACAGCATCCAGAGCGATTGCATGGCGAGGAAAGGCGAGGACAGCGGGGAAGGTCGGGAACCGCGGCGCGGCGCCCATCGGCGCGGCAGCGTGCCGGGCGGCAAGTGAGGTGACAGCCGCTTGGGCGAGCCGATTGTAGCAGTGCTGATGCAATGCACCAAAGCGGATGCGCGGTCATCGCCCAGGAGTGTGCGAAGCGGCGTGCCGGGCGGCGCACCAGGGGGCGTGCGAGGCGGCGGTGGAGGCGGCGGTTGAGGCGATGTGTGGCGTGCGAGGCAGTGTACGACGCAGCGACGCCCGCGTCCGCGCCAATGAAAAACGGACCGACGTGGCGGTCCGTCTCAGGCAGGGCCGGGGCCGGCGCTCAGGCCGCCGGTCCCATCGCGCGGCGATACCACTCGTGGAAGTGCTGCATGCCGTCTTCCATCGGCGACTGGTACGGGCCGACCTCGTTGTCGCCGCGCTTCATCAGCGCCAGCCGGCCGGCATCCATGCGCTCGGCGATCTCGTCGTCCTCGACGCAGGTCTCCATGTAGGCGGCCCGCTCGGCCTCGACGAACTCGCGCTCGAACAGCACGATTTCCTCGGGGTAGTAGAACTCGACCACGTTGCGGGTCTTGCGCGGGCCCATCGGGTGCAGCGTCGAGATGACCAGCACGTTGGGGTACCACTCGACCATCACGTTCGGGTAGTAGGTCAGCCAGATCGCGCCATGCTTGGGCAGCTCGCCGTTGTTGAAGCGCAGCACGGCGTCGTGCCACTTCTGGTAGGTCGCGCTGCCGGGGCGCTTCAGGCCGGCGTGCAGGCCCACGGTCTGCACGCTGTACCACTCGCCGAACTCCCACTTCAGGTCGTCGCAGGACACAAAGCTGCCCAGGCCCGGGTGGAAGGGCACGACGTGGTAGTCCTCGAGATAGACCTCGATGAAGGTCTTCCAGTTGTAGTCGCAGTCGTGGACCTCGACATGGTCGAGCATGTAGCCGTCGAAGTTCAGGTCCTGCGAGACGCCCAGGCGCGCGAGATCGGCGCGCACATCGCGCTCGCCTTCGAACAGCAGGCCGTTCCAGTTCTGCAGCGGCGAACGTTTCAGATGCAGGCAGGGCTGCTGGGCGAAATGCGGCGCGCCGAGCAGCTCGCCCTTCAGATCGTAGGTCCAGCGGTGCAGCGGGCAGACGATGTTGGAGGCGTTGCCGCGGCCGTTCAGCATGATGGCCTGGCGGTGGCGGCAGACGTTGGACATCAGTTCGATGCCCTCCGGATTGCGCACCAGCATGCGGCCCTCTTCCTCGGCGGCCAGCGTATGGTAGTCGCCGACTTCGGGCACCATCAGCGCGTGGCCGACATAACCGGGGCCCTTCTTGAACAGCAGATCCAGTTCCTGTTGATGCAAGGCCTCGTCGAAGTACGCACGGACGGGCAGCTGCGTATCAGCCGGCGCAAGCTTCAGCGCGGTGCTGAGATTGGACATTATCCCCACTCCCTAATAAACAGGCGAAAGCAGTGAACAACCCAACCATCGAAATTGAAATCGATATGGGAAAGACAGTCAGACCCTGAGCCCCGGGGCGTGGTGCCGCGGTTTTCGCTGACGAACCGGGGATTGTACCCCACCCCCGGGATAAGGGCCTGATTTTTTTGCCTTTTTGGCGCGACCGCGAACATTGGTCGGTCGTAATGTGGCGATTTATGCTCACGGCGACATGTCGGCTATCGGCGTGCCGGCCGGGCCGCGCCGGCCCCCTCCATCGGATCGGGCTTGGCCGCGGCGATTTGCCGTAAAATCGCGGTTTCTGGATCGAATCCCCTTTATGCCAAAGACAAACACCGTGCCTGCCGGCGACGGCGACCAGGTCCCCACCAGCGCGCCGCCGGCCTCGTACGAGGCCGCCATGGCCGAGCTCGAAGCGCTGGTCACCAGCATGGAAAGCGGGGCCCTGCCGCTGGAGGAATCGCTGGCGGCCTACCGGCGCGGTGCCGAACTGGTCAAGTATTGCCAGCAGATGCTCGAGCGCATCGAGCAGCAGGTCAAGGTGCTCGAGGGCGATACCCTCAAGCCCCTGGCCGAGCCGGGCAGCCAGGCAGAGACCGAATGACCGCCTTCGCGCAATGGATGCAGGACCGCGCCGCCCGTACCGAGGCGGCGCTGGCGGCC
>NZ_JCBAJO010000088.1:0-18373 GCF_059772245.1 Cupriavidus sp. R6-3 | reverse complement strand
GGTGCTGCCCGGGCGCTACACCGGACGCGTTCATCGCAAGCTGGTCGCCCGTCAGGCCAGGCTCGGCGCGCAGACGGATGCCGCCAGCGCCCGCAGCCTGCTGTCTGCGCTGCTGTCCGGCCCGCGCGCGGAGGATTCGTTCGAGCCGGCCGAGATGGGGATGACACGAACCGGCTCGCCACCGATCGCCACGCAACCGATGGCCCCTCAACCGGTGGCCCAACCGAAGATCGCCCAACCGAAGATCGCCCAACCGAAGATCGCCCAACCGAAGATCGCCCAACCGAAGGCGGCCCAACCGAAGGCGGCCCAACCGAAGGCGGCCCAACCGAAGGCGGCCCAACCGAAGCCCGCCCGCCCGAAGCCCGCCCAACCAGTGACGCCGGCGCCGCGTTGATCTGCGACAATACCGCCCTATGACCGCCCAGCCCAGCATCGACACGATCGCCGCCATCGCCACCGCGCCCGGACGGGGCGGCATCGGCGTGGTCCGCGTGTCCGGACCCGAAGCCGGCACGATCGCCCGCGCGATCTGCGGCCAGCCGCTGACGCCGCGCCGCGCCACCTATCTGCCCTTCCTCGACGGCAAGGGCGAGGTGATCGACCACGGCATCGCGCTGTTCTTCCCCGGCCCGCATTCGTACACCGGCGAGGACGTGCTCGAGCTGCAGGGCCACGGCGGTCCGGTGGTGATGCAGATGCTGCTGACGCGTTGCCTGCAGGCCGGCCGCGAAGTCGGCCTGCGCCTGGCCGAACCCGGCGAATTCACCCGCCGCGCCTTCCTGAACGACAAGCTCGATCTGGCCCAGGCCGAGGCCGTCGCCGACCTGATCGAGGCCAGCACCGAGGCGGCCGCGCGCTCGGCGGCGCGCTCGATGGAAGGCGCGTTCTCCGAGGCGATTCGCGCGCTGGTCGAGCAGGTGATCCATCTGCGCATGCTGGTCGAGGCCACGCTGGACTTCCCGGAGGAAGAGATCGACTTCCTCGAGGCCTCCGATGCGCGCGGCCAGCTCGATACCATTCGTACCGCGCTGGGCGGCGTGCTGGCGCAGGCGCGGCAGGGTTCGCTGCTGCGGGAGGGCCTGTCGGTGGTGCTGGCGGGCCAGCCCAACGTCGGCAAGTCCTCGCTGCTCAACGCGCTGGCCGGCGCGGAGCTCGCCATCGTCACGCCGATCGCCGGCACCACGCGCGATCGCGTGCGCGAGACCATCCAGATCGAAGGGATCCCGCTGCATATCATCGATACCGCAGGCCTGCGCGAGGATGCGGTCGACGAGGTCGAACGCATCGGCATCGAGCGCACTTGGGAAGCAATCGGCCGCGCGGACGTGGTGCTGCATCTGATCGACGCCACCGACTATCTGCAGCACGGCCTGTCTGAGATCGACGACGCGATCGACGACCGCCTGTCGGGCCATCTGCCGCCCGGCGCGCCGATCCTGCGCGTCGTCAACAAGATCGACCTCGCGCCTGCGGTCGGCGCCATCACCTTCGGCGGCAACCGTCCCCACGTGGTAGTCGCCAACGGCCCCAACCCCACCGAAATCTGGATCTCGGCGCGCACCGGCGCCGGCATCGACCTGCTTCGCCACGAGCTGCTGCGCGTGATCGGCTGGCAGGCCGGCAACGAGGGCGCCTTCCTCGCGCGCGAGCGCCATCTGAACGCGCTGCGCAGCGCCCAGTCGCATCTGGACCTCGCCGCCGAACGCGCCGATCAGCAGGACAAGGCGCTGGACCTGTTCGCCGAGGAGTTGCGGCTGGCGCAGGAACACCTGAACAGCATCACCGGCGAGTTCACCAGCGACGATCTGCTGGGGACGATCTTCACGCGGTTCTGCATCGGCAAATAGCGCAGCCCCTTGGGTTGGTGGACTGACGCGTTGGTGGGCTGACGATGGGTAGGCTGACGATGGGTAGGCTGATGGTTTGGCATCAGCCCTGTGCCGAGCCCCGCTTCGTCCCCCGCGCCGCCACCATCAGAATTGCCCCCGCAATCAGATTCGCCGCCACCGCCGCCAGAATCGGCAACGTATAGCTGCGGCTGGCGTCGAACGCATAACCGGCCGCGCTCGGGCCGATCAGCGTGCCGAAGGCCACGCTGGTGTACAGCACGCCGATGATGCCGCCGACATTGCGGCCGCCGAACAGGTCCATCACCACCGCCGGCAGCACCGCGACCCAGCCGCCGTAGCAGGCGCCGAACAGGAAGGCGAACAGGGCCAGCATCCAGAAGCCGGTGGCGACGGCCCAGATCACCAGCGTGAACGCCAGCGCGATCACCGTGCACAGCAGGAAGCGCTGGCGGCCCATGCGGTCGGCCAGGCTGCCGAGGAAGAAGCGCCCGGCCGTGCTGCCGATGCCGATCACGCCCAGCAGCAGCACCGCCGAGCCCTGCGCAATGCCGAGGTCCTGCGCGTGCGGCACCAGATGGACGAAAGGCACGAACACGCCGAAAGAGGCGATCAGGCAGGCCGCATAGAGGCTGATGAACTGGCGCGTCCGTACCGCGTCGCGCACCGATAGATCACCCGACGGCGGCGCGGCGTGGGCATGGGCCGGCAACGGCTCGCCGTCCGCTGCCAGGCCACGCTCGCGCGGATCGTTCTCCAGCAGCAGCGAGGCGCCCACGCCCAGCACCGCGGCCAGCACGCCCAGCGTCAGATAGGCGTCGCGCCAGCCCATGCCGTCGATCAGCAGCGCGGCCAGCGGGGGCATCGCCAGCGTGCCGACGCCGATGCCGCTGACCGCGAGCCCCGAAGCGAGGCCGCGGCGCTTGACGAACCAGCGCTGCACCGCGCCCACCGCCGGCACATACGCCAGACCGACGCCCAGTCCCACGCCGAGCCCATAGGCCGCATAGACCTCGACGATATTGCGCGCGACGCTCGCCAGCGCCAGGCCCGCGCCGACCAGCAGCATCCCCGCGATGCAAAGGCGGCGCGCACCCCAGCGATCGGCCAGCGGCCCGCTGACGATGCCCAGCGCGAAATACAGGAAGCCCGCCAGCGAGAACACCAGCGACACCGCGCCGCGCGACGCGCCGAACTCGCGCTGCAAGGGCTCGATGAACGCGCTGAACGTATAGGCGCTGCCGAAGCCGACGAAGGTCACCGCGAACGCGGCCGCCACCACCCACCAGCCGTAGAACACGCGCTGCTTGAACACCAGTGTCGTCATGTCAGTTCACCGGATGTTGGCGATGCCAGCCGGTGGCGCCCTGGAAGGCGGCGCCCGCGCGTACCAGCATCGCTTCGCCCAGATGCGGGGCGACGAGTTGAAAGCCGATCGGCAGCCCTTGCCGCGACAAACCGCCTGGCAGCGTCAGGGTCGGATGGCCGGTCAGGTTGAAGGGACAAGTGTACCGTTGCAGCCCGGCGATCAGCGCCGGCTGTTCGCCAAGCGTGCGTACCGCGGCCAGCGACAGCGGCGCATACGGATGCACCGGCGTCAGCAGCAGGTCGACGGTTCGCAGCAGCGCGACCATGCGGCCGCGCAATTGCGCACGGCGCAGCAGGATCCGTTGATAGTCGATGCCGGACAGCGCGCGTCCGGCTTCGATGACCGAGGCCAGCACCGCCCCGTATTCATCCCGGCGCGCGGGGTAGGTGGCGGCATGCGCGACGGCCGCCTCGACCGCGCAGTTGGCGGCCCAGTCGTCGGTCAGTCCGCTGCCGGCGCGCACCGCGTCGGGAACGCGGACATCGACCAGGGACGCGCCGAGCGCTTGCAATACCTCGGCGGCCGCGCCGACGACGGCCCCGACTTCGGCATCGACCCCGTCGCCGTTCCAGTCCGCATCGATGCCGATGCGTACGCCGCGCAGGTCCGTCGCGATCCCGCCGAGGCAGTCGGGCACCGGGTCGTGCAGCGCGGTCGGGTCCTCCGGATCCACGCCGGCGATGGCCTGCAGCAGCAGACCGGCATCCGCCGCGCTGCGCGCCATGGTGCCGACATGATCCAGCGACGGCGCCAGTGCGAACACGCCATGCCGGCTGACCCGGCCCCAGGTCGGCTTCAGCCCCGTCACGCCATTGGCGGCAGATGGCCAGCGGATCGAGCCGCCGGTGTCCGACGCGATGGCGCCATGGCAAAGGCCGGCCGCCGTGGCCACGCCGGCGCCGCTGGACGAGATGCCGGGCCAGTAGTCGGCGTGCCAGGGGTTCACCGGCGCGGTCACCGAGGGGTGATGGTCCGAATACGCGCCTTCGGTCAGTTGCAGCTTCCCCAGCAGCACCGCGCCCGCGTCCCTGAGCCGGCGGACCACGGTGGCATCCCGGTCGGGGCGGAAGTTGCGATGGATCGCCATGCCGGCGGCGGTCGGCACGCCCTCGGTCCAGCACAGGTCCTTGATACCGATCGGCACGCCATGCAGCGGGCCGCGATACCGGCCGGCGGCGATTTCGGCCTCCGCAGCTTCCGCCTGGGCCATCGCCGCGTCGGCCATGACCACTGCGTAGCTGTGCAGCGTGCCGTCGAGCGCAGCGATCCGATCGAGTTGCACGCGGACCACGGTGGTCGGCGAGACCTCGCGCCGCCGGATTTGTGGGGCGAGTTCGGCGATGGAAAGCAGATGCCAGGCGGTCGCCATGTTTTTATCGGATGCCATCGAAGGTTAAGTAAAATTGAACCGGCCCTGCGCCAGACCGTACCCGATGCTGCGCTGACGTGGCCAGATAACTACCCAAACTTAACTTTTCTGCTGCACGCCCGCAAACCAGAATTCGTACGCTTTTTGCCTTAGAAAATCTAATGTCAAACCACAAGCTGCCGCCGCTCAATGCCTTGCGGGCCTTCGAGGCCGCGGCCCGGCATCTGTCGGTCAAGCACGCCGCCGAGGAGCTGTGCGTGACGGCCGGCGCGGTCAGCCAGATGGTCAAGGCATTGGAGTCGCACCTGGGCGTCAAGCTGTTCCAGCGCGTGAACCGCGGCATCTACCTGACCGAAGCGGGGCGGGCCTATCTACCGCCGGTGCGCAACGCCTTCCGGCAGATCAAGGAGGCGACGGGCCGCATCGCGGCGCCCGCCGACACCGGCCTGCTGAACGTCAGCGTCACGCCTTTTTTTGCGGCCGCGTGGCTGGTGCCGCGCCTGCAGTCGTTCCAGCAGGCGCATCCGGACATCGACCTGCACGTGATCACCACCACCGCGCTGGCCGACTTCACCCGCGACGGCGTGCACGTCGCGGTCCGGCACGGTCTGGGCCAATATCCCGGCCTGCACAGCGAGCGGATCCTCGCCGTGGAGATCGTGCCGGTGGCCGCGCCGGCGCTGGTGCGCAAGCTCGGCATGCCGGCCACGCCCGCCGATCTGCTGCGTTGGCCGCAGGTCCACGACACCGAGCGCAAGGGCTGGCATCTGTGGTTCCAGGCGCAGGGCATCGACGAGATCGAGCGCCCGCGCGGACCGTCGTTCGACGATTCGAGCCTGCTGTGGAAGGCGGTGATGGCCGGGCAGGGCGCCGGCCTGCTGCCGGCCGCGATGGTGTCGCGCGAACTGGCCGACGGCTCGCTGGTCCGGCTCGCCGACGTCACGCTGCTCGATGCCTTTGCGTATTACCTGGTCTACCCCGAGGAAAGCCACGCACGCGCGAAGATTGCCGCGTTTCGCGAATGGATTCTGGGCGAGGCGGGCCGCGCCGGCTCTTCGTAACCGACGCATCCTCTCCTCGATATCGGTGCGCATGGCGATCGCAAGATGGCGCCCTGCGCTGGCGGTCACATCGCGTCAGGAGCCCGCATGGAAGCCTTCCACAACGTCAATCTCTCCTCGCTGCTGGATACGCTGGTCAGTCTGACGGCCGCATTCGTCTTCGGCGGTGCGATCGGTTTCGAGCGGCAGTACCGGCAGCGCACCGCGGGGCTGCGGACCAATGTGCTGGTCGCGGTCGGCGCCGCGGTGTTTGTCGACGTCGCCAACCGGCTGCACGGGCACGATGGCGCGGTGCATGTGATGGCCTATGTCGTGTCCGGCGTCGGCTTTCTCGGCGCGGGCGTGATCATGCGGGAGGAGGGCAATGTGCGCGGGCTCAATACCGCGGCGACGCTGTGGGGCTCGGCCGGCGTCGGTGCGGCGGCCGGCGCCGATCTGATTCTCGAGGCGATGCTGGCGACGGTGTTCGTGCTGGCGGCCAACACGCTGCTGCGGCCCATCGTCGATGCGATCAATCGCAAGCCGCTCGACGTGGAATCGGTCGAGGTCACCGGCACGGTCCACGTGATCGCCGAGCGCGGCCAGCAGAAGGCGGTGATGGCGCAATTGGAGGAGGCGCTGGAGCGCGGCGGTTACCCGGTACACGATCTCGACATCCAGCCGTTCGGGCACGACGAGGTCGAGATCGAGGCGACGCTGGTGGCGAGCTCCTTCGATGGCGATGCGCTGGACCGTCTGGTGCAGCGGCTGGCGGCGCTGCCGGCGGTGCGGCAGGCGTTCTGGAGCCCAAGTACGACCTGATTGCGAGGGTGGTTTTCCGCCAAATTTCCGGGCCACGTTTTTTGTAGGACTAGACCCACATTGCTTTCGGCGCACGCTTGATAAGGAGCAGCCGGACCCCTGTGTATCGTTCAGTTACGGTTGATATTGATTTGTCACGCCGTACCGAACAACTCAGAGGTAAGCAATCATGGCCCCGGCCCTTGTCGGCATGCCTGTCGAGCATGCCCGGGCATTTGCCCGGATTCTGTCCGTCACCCGCGCCGCCTGGCACTTGAACGAGGACGCGGAAAGCAGCAAGACCACGAACACCGCGAACACCGCCAACAGCAGGAAGGCCGCAAAGGCCACCAACGCCGCGCAGTCCGACACGCCTTCGCGGCGCCGCCGCACCGCCCACCTTGCCGAACTCGCGGCACGCGCCTTCGAGGCGCAGGTGATGGCGCTGCGCTGCCGCCAGGCCTTCGTAGGTTGACGCCAATCCGGTTGGCGACGCGGACCATCCCTTGACGCCAGTCCGCAGCGAGTTCCGCAGTACCTTGTAGTGCTTGTTCCGTTTTGCGCGCGACGTTTATGCGCGTTTGTGTGTCTCCTTGGTTCTTGGCCAGCCTGTCGGCTGGCTTTTTTTTGACCCGCTCGTTACGCCGGCCACGGCACCACGGCACCACGGCACCACGGCACCACGGCACCACGGCACCACGGAATCACGGCACCACGGAATCACGGAATCACGGAATCGTCGCGACGTCGTTCACAAGCTCCGCGCTTACCGTTGCACGGCCGCCGTCGAGCAGATGACAGGCGGCGAGATGGGCCAGTCCCGCATCGCGGCCACCGACCGCACCCACCGCACCCACCGCACCCACCGCACCCACCGCGCCCACCGCGCCCATCGCCCGCATCGCCCGCATCGCCGGCGCCTGCTGCGTGCATACCGGCATCGCATGCGGGCAGCGCGGATGGAAGCGGCAACCGGAGGGCGGCGCCAGCGCCGAGCCGATCTCGCCGACGATCAGACCCTCGGTCGGCTGATGATCCGGATCGGGACGCGGTGCGGAACCGAGCAGCGCCTGCGTGTACGGATGGCGCGGCGCGCCGAACACCGCCTCGCTGGGGCCGCTCTCGGCCATCGCGCCAAGATACATCACGCCGACCGCACTGCTGAAGTGCTCGACCAGCGCGAGATCGTGGGCGATCACCACATAGGCCAGGCCAAAGCTGCGCTGGATATCGGCCAGCAGGTTGACGATCTGCGCGCGGATCGACACGTCCAGCGCGGAGGTCGGTTCATCGAGCACGATCAGCCTGGGCTGCAGCGCCAGCGCGCGCGCCACCGCGATGCGCTGGCGCTGGCCGCCGCTGAACTCGTGGGGATAGAGTTCGAGCGCGCCGGGCGGCAGGCCGACGATCTCCAGCAGTTCGAGCAGCCGGCGCTGCAGCGCCGCGCGATCGCCGCCGAGGCCATGCGCCAGCAGTGGCTCGGCCAGCAGCATCCGCACCTTCAGGCGGGGATTGAGCGACGACGACGGATCCTGGAACACCGCCTGCACCTGCCGCCGATAGCCTTGCACCGCCTTGCGGTTTAGCGTGAGCACGTCCCGGCCATCGAAGCGGATCGCGCCGCCGGTGGGCTTTTCCAGCAGGAGCAGCAGCTTCGCGATGGTGGTCTTGCCACAGCCCGACTCGCCGACGAGCGCGAAGGTCTGGCCGGCGTCGACGGCAAAGCTGACCCCATCGACGGCGCGCACGGCGCCGCCGCCGCGCACGGGGAAGTGTTTCTTCAGGTCCTGCACTTCGAGCAACATGGGCACTCCTGCGCTGGCTGCGATGTTCCGGGAGCAAGGTCCGGTCCGGACATTCGGCGTTCTGCGTTCGGACGTTCGGCGTTCGACCTTCGACCTTCGACCTTCGACCTTCGACCTTCGACTTCGACTTCGACTTCGACTTCGACTTCGACTTCGACCTTCGACTTCGACCTTCGCCCCTACGTGCCGCTCGCCAGCCAGCACGCGACGCGATGGCCCGATTCGAGCTCGACCTCGGGCGGATACGCGTCGTCGCACAGCGGCTTGCGATGCGGACAGCGCGCGGCGAAGCGGCAGCCGGCCGGCGGATCGATCAGGCTCGGCGGGCTGCCCTGGATGGCGAACAGCCGCTCCTTCTTCTGGCCGAAATGCGGAATCGAGTTCAGCAGCGCCTGCGTGTACGGATGGGCGGGCCGCTTGTACAGCGTGCGCACATCGGCGGTCTCGACGATGCGGCCCGCGTACATCACCGCGACACGGTGGCAGATGCTGGCGGCCACGCCGAGGTCGTGCGTGATCAGGATGATGCCGACGCCGGTCTGCGCCTGGATCTTGCGAAACAGCGCCATCATCTGGACCTGGATGGTCACGTCGAGCGCCGAGGTCGGCTCGTCGGCCACCAGCAGCCGCGGCGCACTGGCGATCGCCATGCCGGTCACCACACGCTGCCGCATGCCGCCGCTGAACTGGTGCGGATAGTCGTTCAGCCGCGCGTCGGGGGACGGGATGCGCACGCTGTCGAGCACCTCGACCACGCGCCGCCGCGCCGCCTCGCCGCGGGCGATGCCGTGGTGGCGCAGCGGCGCGCCGACCTGGTCGCCGATGGTGAAGACCGGATTGAGCGAGGTCAGCGGGTCCTGCGAGATCATCGCGATCTTGCGGCCGCGATAGACCTCGCTCATGGTCTTCTCGGAGACCTGCAGCAGGTCCTGGCCGTCCAGCACGATGCTGCCGCCGATGCGTGCGCCGGTCTGCCGCGGCAGCAGCCGCAGGATCGACAGGATCGTCATCGACTTGCCGGAGCCCGACTCGCCGACCACGCCAAGCGTCTCGCCTTCGTGCACATGCAGGTCGACGCCGTCGACGGCGCGTACCACCCCGCGGCGCAGCGTCAGGTGCGTGGTCAGATTGCGCACGTCAAGCATCGGCGCGCCCCTTACGGCGTCCGTCGAAGCACGCGCGGTCGCGGTGTCGGCATGGCTCATAGCTGCCTCCTCTTGGGATCGAAGCGGTCGCGCAGCCAGTCGCCCAGCAGGTTCGAGGCAAGGCAGGTCGCCATGATGGCGAGCCCCGGCATCGTGATCGCCCACCAGGCGTTGGTGATGTAGTTGCGCGCGTCGGCCAGCATCAGGCCCCACGACACGTCGGGCTGCTGGATGCCGAGGCCGAGAAAGCTCAGCGAGGCCTCGAAGATGATCACCTGCCCGACCTGCAGCGTGGCGAGCACCAGCAGCGTGTTCAGCAGGTTCGGCAGCAGGTGGCGGCGGAAGATGGTCGGCGTGCCGCAGCCGGCCACCCGCGCCAGCGCGACGTAATCGCGCTGCTTCAGCGACATCACCTCGCCGCGCACGATGCGCGCATACCAGGTCCAGTAGGTGATCACGATCACCAGCACCACGGTCTCGAAGCCCGGGCCGAGCACCGCGGCCAGCACCAGCGCGAGCGCCAGCGAGGGAATCGACATCTGGATCTCGACCAGCCGCATGATCAGCGCATCGAGCCGGCCGCCGAAGTATCCGGCCAGCATGCCGGCCGCCGTGCCGATGCCGCCCGAGATCAGGATCGCGTACAGCGCCACCACCAGCGAGATCCGGGTGCCCGCCATGATGCGCGTCAGCAGGTCGCGGCCCATGTTGTCGGTGCCCAGCGGATAGGCCCAGTTGCCCCCATCGAGCCAGGCCGGCGGCAGGAAGGCGATGCCCAGGTCCAGCGCATTGGGATCGTGCGGCAGCAGCAGTTCGCCGCCGAGCGCGCAGACGACCAGTACGGGGAAGACCAGCAGCGCGAACCAGGGCAGCGTGCCCCAGGCGATCGCGCCGCGCCGGCGCAGGGGCGCGCCGGCGATGGCGCTGTCGGCCGCCGAAGCCGTTTTCGCAGCAGTCAGATCAGCCATGGCGAATCCTCGGGTCGATCAGGCTGTAGCTCAGGTCGACCAGCAGGTTGGACAGCACGAACAGCACGGAAGTCAGCATCACGCCGGCCTGCACCACCGGAAAATCGCGGGCGAACACGGCCTCGACCACGGTGCGGCCGACGCCGGGCCAGGCGAAGATGACCTCGACCACGAAGGCGCCGCCGAGCATCGCGGCGAAGTAGACGCCGAGGATGGTGACCAGCGGAATGGCCGCATTGCGCAGCGCGTACTTCCACACCAGCACGCGTTCGGGCAGGCCCATCGCGCGCCCCATGCGGATGTAGTCGCTGTCGAGCACATCGAGCATTGCCGAGCGCACGATGCGGGTTTGTGCCGCGACCGGGTACCAGCCCAGCGCGATCGCCGGCAGCACCAGGCTCGACCACGACTCGCGCCCGAAGGCAGGCAGCCAGTTCAGCTGCACCGCGAAGAACAGGATCAGCAGCAGCCCCACCCAGAAGTTCGGCATGGCCTGCCCGACCATCGCGAAGACCTTGGCGAAGCGATCGAACCAGCTGCCGCGATGAACGGCGGACAGCACGCCGAACGGTACCGCCATCGCAATCGAGAAGGCGAGGGCCGCCAGCGCCAGTTCGACGGTCGCCGGCAGGCGGTCGAGGATCAGGCCGAGCGCCGGCTCCTGCCAGCGGTAGGAGTTGCCGAAGTCGCCGGTCAGCGCATGGCCGAGGAACTTCAGGTATTGCGCGACCAGCGGCTGATCGAGGCCGAGATGCTGGCGCGTCTGCTCGATGACGTCGGGCGGCGCGTCCGCGGGCAGCAGCAACGCCAGCGGATCGCCCGACAGGCGCGAGATCAGGAAGATGATGACGCTGGCGCCCAGGATGCTGACCAGGCCGTGCAGCAGCCGTTTTGCGATGGACATGCGAGCCTCCGTAAGAGACCGGGGTGGGGACCGACGAACCGAACTGCCGTCATTCGCGCATCGGCCCGAATGACGGCTCGCGTCGACGCATCACTGCGCCTGCTTCAGGCTCACCTCCTGGAACGCTCGCCAGTAATCCCGGATCGGCCACGGCACGTAATGCACCTTGTCCTCGCGCCAGGCGAAGGTCACCAGCGGCCGATAGGTCGGCAGGCCGCCGAGCACGCGCTCGTGCTTGAGCCGCGCGATCTGCTTGAGCAGCTCGGTACGTGCCGCGGGATCCATGGTCTGGCGCTGCTTCTCGATCAGCGCATCGACCTCGGCATCGTTGGTGTACGAGTACGTGCCCCAGCCGCCGGGCTGATAGCTGTGCAGATGGCCAGACCAGGCCAGCCCCGGATCGCCGGGCAGGCCCTGCGACCACATCCAGCTGAGCACGCCATCCATCTCCGGCGGACCGCTGCGGCCGCGCTTGCCCAGGCTGATCCACGCGCCATACTCGAGATTGCGGACCTGGCAGCGGATGCCCACCGAGCTCAGATACGCGTACATCGCCTCGCCGACCTCCTTGACGCCCGGTTCGCGCGGCGTGGTCAGGTTGTAGCACGGCGTGTCGAAGCCGTTCGGATAGCCGGCCTGCTTCAGCAGTTCGCGCGCGCGCTTCGGATCGTAGGCATACGGCTTGAGCGCCGGATCGTAGCCGTTCGAGCCCTTGCCGACCTGCGCATAGCGCTCGCCCTGACCGAACAGCACCCGCTTGATGATCGCGTCGACGTCGATCGCATGCGCCGCAGCCTGCCGCACGCGCACGTCGTTGAACGGCGACTTCGGCATCTGCGTGTTGAAGTTCAGGAACAGGTTGTTGCCGCTGACCAGCGTTGCGGTCTTGACGCCCGGCATCTTCCTGAACTCCTCGATCATCGACGGCGGTACGTTGTCGATCCAGTCGACCTTGCCGGTCTTGAACGCCGCCACGCGGGTCAGGTCCTCGGGAATGACCTTGATCGTCAGCGTCTTCACGCCGGGGCGCTTGTTCTTGTTCCAGTAGTCGTCGAAGGCCTCGAGCTTCAATTCGTCCTTGACGGTGCGCGAGACGAACTTCCACGGGCCGGTGCCGACCGGCTTCCTGGCGAACTCCTCCTCGCCGACCTTCTGGATGTACTTCTTCGGCATCGCCCACAGCTGCAGATTGCCGACCAGGAACTGCGCGTCTGGCTCCTTGAAATGCAGCTTGAAGCGATGCGCGTCGACGATCTCGAAGCGCTCGACCGACGAGACGTAGTGCGAGAAGAAGCTGCCCTTCGGATCGCGCTGCCGTTGCCAGGAAAACTCCATGTCCTCGGCCGTCAGCGGATCGCCGTTGTGGAACTTGACGCCCTTGCGCAGCCGCACGTCGAGCACCGGCTTGCCGTCCTTGCCGGTCTCGAGCTTCCAGCTTTCGGCCAGCCAGTTCTCGTCCTGCAGCGAGGCGTTGCGGCGCACCAGCATCTCGAAGATCTGGCCGACGAAATAATGGTCGACGCCCGCGGAAATGCGCACGGGATCGAGCGTCGTGGACTCCGCGCCGAAGGCCACCGTCAGGCTGCCGGTCGCCGGGGCCGCCTGGGCGGTGCCCCACAGGGCCGTCATTGCGCCGAACGCCAGGGCGCCGATCGTGATCGTCAGCTTCGAGCGAGCCGATGCCGGGTGCTGTTGCATATTGCGCCTCCTGTTGCGCCGAGCGGGACGGCGCGTTTCTTGTTGAAGAACGGGACCGTGCGATAGCCGGTTGCGATTCCGCTGCCTGCCGGTGCCATGCCGATGCGACTGCGATGCGATTGCGGTGCGACTGCGATGCCATGTCGGTGCTATTTCGGGAAGGTCGACTCCAGCTGCCGCACCACTTCCAGCAGGCGCGGCCGCACTTCGTTGAGCAGGAATTCGGGCGACAGGCTGTACGACGGGCCGCCGACGTTCAGCGCCATCCTCGCCATGCCGTTGCCCGGGTCGAAGCCGCGGCCGATGCCGTTGACGTCCTTCTGCCAGTCGCCGAACGAGCAGGCCACGCCAAGCGTGCCGTGGTCCTGCAGCCCCTGTTCGATGCCCCGGCGGATGCGCGGCCATGCCACGTCGTCGAGCTCGCGTATCTGTTCGAGCAGCGCCTCACGTTCTGCATCGGGTGCCACCGCGAGCCACGCTCGTCCGATCGCCGAGGTCGAGACCGGAATGCGCGAGCCGATATCGAGCGTCAGCGAGATCGCCGCCGAGCTGCGGCAGTGCTCGACATAGATCATCGACAACCGGTCGCGCGCGCCCAGCGACACGGTGCCGCCGGAGAAGTCGGCCAGTTCCTGCATCAACGGCCGCGCCACCTTGCGGATGTCGAGCCGCGACAGCATCGCGCTGCCCAGCCCCAGGCAGGCGGTGCCGAGCGCGTACTTGTGGGTGCCTTCGTAATGGGTCAGATAGCCGAGTCGGATCAGCGTCGCGGTCAGGCGCGACACCGTCGATTTCGGCAGGCGGCAGCGCTGCGCGATCTCCTGATTGCCGAGGGCACGGTCGCTGGAGCGGAAGCACGCCAGCACTTCGAGCCCGCGCGCGAGCGCCGTGACGAAATGCCGGTCTTCCTTCGATTCGGCCCGGCTGGTGATCGGGGACGAGGTCGAGGAGGAGGACGACGTCGAGGTCGAGGTCTCGCGCATGGGCAATGGACTCCTGTTGGACTGCTCGCCGGGTCGCCCGCCGGCTCCTGGCGTCGCTGCGTTCGGCGCTGCCGGTGCCGCGCTCATCCGACGCGGATGCCGGTCTGCTGCACCAGCGCCTGCCACACCTTCTGGTCGCGCTTGAGCAGCGCCGCGAACTCGTCGGCGCTGGTGCCGCGCGGCAGCATGCCGGCCTCGGTCAGCATCCGCGAGCCGTCGGGCGAACGCACGATGCGCGCGATTTCCGCCGACAGCCGGTCGATCACGGGCCGCGCGCAGCCATGCGGCGCCAGCATGCCGATCCAGCCGATCGCCTCGAAGCCCTGGTACCCCGATTCCGCGAAGGTCGGCACATCGGGCATCGATGGCACGCGAGTGGTGCCGAGCGTCGCCAGCACCTTGATGCGGCCCGCCTCGCCATAGGTGCGCGCCACCACCGTGGAAACGAAGCCGGCCGGCAGTTGCTTGGCCAGCAGATCGGCGATCGCCGGCGCATCGCCCTTGTAGGCGGCGTGCACGATCTCGACCTGCGCGCGCCGCTTGAACAGCTCGCCGTACAGATGCCCGGTCGAGCCGACGCCCAGGCTGCCGTAGGCCGAGCCCGGATGCGCCTTGGCCCAGGCCGCGTAGTCGCGCAGCGACTTGACGGGCAGATCGGCATTGGCCACGAACACCTGCGCGGCGTCGGCGACCAGCGACAGCGGATCGAAGTCCGTCATCGGGTCGTAGAGCGGCTTGGGCTGGATCAGGGGGCTCTGGATCAGCGCGGTGTTGGTGAACAGCAGCGTGCGGCCGTCGGCGGGCGACTTGGCCACCTGCGCGGCGCCGATCATGCCTGCCGCGCCGGGGCGGTTCTCGACGATCACGGTCTGCTTCAGCGCCGCGCCAAGCCGGTCGGCGATGAAGCGCGTGATCGCATCGGTCGAGCCGCCGGGCGGGTAGGGCAGCACGATGCGGATCGGGCCGTCGATGGTGGCGCTGGCGGCGGTGGCAGCAGCAGTCGTTGTGAGCGCCTGCGCACCCGCCAGGCGGGGCAAGGCCAGGCTGCCGGCGAGCGCGGCCGACGTCTGCAGCAGCTTGCGGCGGGACGGGTTCATGTTTGTCTCCTGTTGTCGTGGGGCGCTCGTGCGGCGCCCTTTCGATCGCTATGCGCGCAAGGCCTGCGCGGCGTCGCGCCCGTGGTCTCCCTGCGCTTGGTGCGGGCCCAGGGCCGCCTTATTGCTGTCCCTGCTCCGCCTCCAGTTGCGCCTGCAGCTCGAGCTTGCGCACCTTGCCGGTCGCGGTCAGCGGCAGCTCGTCGACGATGCGGATCTCCGGCACCTTGTAGACCGCCATCTGCTCGCGGCACCAGGCGTGCAGCGTGTCGGCGTCCACCGTCGCGGCGTGTTCCGGCCGCAGCCGGATGAAGGCCACCGGCATCTGTCCCTTTTCGGGGTCGGGCCGGCCCACCACGGCCGAGCCCAGCACCGCGGGATGGCGCGACAGCAGCACCTCCAGTTCCGACGGGAACACGCTCATGCCGCGCACCTTCAGCATCTCCTTGCGGCGGCCGAGGAAGTGCAGATAGCCGTCCTCGTCGTAGGCGCCGATATCGCCGGTGCGGAACCAGCCGTCGCGAAACACCTCGGCGTCGACATCCGGCCGTCCCCAGTAGCCCTTGAACAGCGACGGCGTGCTGACGACGATCTCGCCTTCCGCGCCGATCGGCAGCAGCGCGCCGGTCTCGAAATCGCAGATCTTGATGCGCGTGCCGGGCACCGGCAGGCCGACGAACACGGGACGCCCGCGCAGGTCCATGTCGTCGTCCTGCATGCCCGTGGTGAAGGTGTCGCTGGTGTGCGTCTCGGTCATGCCCCAGGCGCCCTCGGCCAGCACGCTGCCGGTCAGCTCGAACCAGCGCCGGCGGATGTCCGGCGTGATCTTGCGGATGAACGAGGCCGCGCGCGTATGCCGCAGCGAGCGAAGGTCGTAGCGCGGCAGCTCGGGGTGGTTCATCAGCTCGACGGCGTTGTCGACCACGACGAAGGTGCGGTTGACGCGGTAGCGGTCGATCGCCGCCATCACGGCGACCGGGTCCCAGCGCGCGAGCACGACCACGGTGGCCCCGCTGAAGATCGGATAGATCAGCCCCAGGTTCTCGCCGGCGATCCAGAACATCGGCAGGAAGTTCAGCATCACGTCGTCGGAGCCCTCGGCCATGCGCGCGGCGTCCACCCCGCCGGTCAGCGCGTACGAGGCGGCGGCCGTGTAGACCATGTCGCGCTGCGTGTGCATGCAGCCCTTGGGCATGCCGGTGGTGCCGCCGGTGTAGTTCAGCGCGGCCAGCGCGTCGAGATCGACCGGCGGCAGCGCGATCGGCGCGGTGGCGCGGATTGCCGGCATCAGGTCGGTCGCGCCGTCGATGCGCCGTGGCGGCGCGTCGAGCCCCGGCGGCAGCGGCACGGTCGGCTGCGCCGGCAGCATCTCGCCCTGGCTGGTGGTGAAGACGGTGCGGATGCGGGTCTGGCTTTTCACCGCCATCAGCATGCCCGCCAGTTGGTCCAGCACGACGATGGCGGTGGCGCCCGAGTCGTTCAGCTCGTAGCGCAGCTCTTCTTCCTTGAACAGCGGGTTGACCGGCACGTAGACGGCGCCGAGTTTCAGGATGCCGTAGAACACCACATGGAATTGCGGGCAGTTGCCGATCATCACCGCGACACGGTCGCCGGCACCGATGCCGTGCGAGGCCAGCAGCGCGGCGCAGCGCTCGCTGAGGTCGTCGAGCTCGGCGTAGCCGACCTCGGTGCCGTAGTAGATCAGCGCCGGATGCGCGGGGCGCCGGCGCGCCCACGCGCGCAGGTAGTCACCGAGCGCGACCTCGCCGTGCGGATAGACCGGCGCGGTGGGCAGGCCGGCGGGCCAGATCCTGCGGTGGCGCGCTTCCAGATCTTCGAAGAACTGCGCCTCTTCGACGGAAGCGTCGGGCAATGCTGGTGGGTTCGACTGCTCGCGGTCCATCTGCTGTCTCCTGTTGCGTTCTTGTTCGGGTCGATGGAAGAGCTGCGGGGACGTTTCCTTACCAGGCGTCGACGTACTGCCGCAGCGGCCGGTTGGGGTGCGATGCGCCCGCATCGAGCCCGGTCACCAGCCACTGCCGCGTCGCGGCAGGATCGATCACCGCATCGAGTTCGAGCGCCGCGGCGGCGTTGATCGCATGGCCGCGTTCGTACATCTGCGCGACCAGCTTCTGGTACAGCGCGTCGCGTTCCGGTCCTTTGGGCAGCGCCTCGAGCTCCTTGCGAAAGCCCAGCCGCACCGCGCCCTCGAGGCCCATGCCGCCGAACTCGCCGGTCGGCCACGACAGCGTGAAGGTCGGCGCGCGAAAGCCCCCCGCGGCCATCGCCATCGCGCCCAGGCCATAGCCCTTGCGCAGCACCACCGCGAGGAAGGGCACGCGCAGCTTGGCGCCGATCACGAACATCCGCGAGACGTGGCGCACCTGCGCGCGCGCCTCGACCTCGGGGCCGACCATGAAGCCCGGCGTGTCGATCAGCGAGACGATCGGCAGGCCGTGCGCATTGCAGATCTGCATGAAGCGCGCGGCCTTGTCGGCGGCGTCGGCATCGATCGCGCCGCCCAGATGCCGCGGGTTGTTGGCGAGGATGCCGACCGGCCGGCCCTCGATGCGGGCCAGCGCGGTATGGATGCCGGTGCCGAAGCCGCTGCGCAGCTCCAGCACGCTGCCGACGTCGGCGATGCCGGCGATGGCCGCGCGCGTGTCATAGACGCGCAGCCGGTTCTCCGGCACCACGCGCCGCAGCGCCAGCGGATCGGGCGCCTGCCATTCGGCGACGGCACCCTGGAACATCGAAAGATAGTGCTTGGCCGCGGCCACCGCGGCGGCCTCGTCGTCGACCAGCAGATCGACCACGCCATTGTGGTGCTGCACGGCGGCCGGGCCGATGTCCTCGGGACGGAATACGCCGAGCCCGCCGCCCTCGATCATCGCGGGTCCGGCCATGCCGATATTGGCGTTGCGCGTGGCGACGATCAGGTCGCAGCAGCCGAGCAGCGCCGCGTTGCCGGCGAAGCAGCGGCCCGAGGCGATGCCGATCACCGGCACCTCGCCGCTGAGCGCGGCGAAGGCGGCGAACGACGGCTGGAACAGGCCGGCCACGGTCGGGAAGTCGACGTCGCCGGGCCGGCCGCCGCCGCCCTCGGCAAAGATCACGGTCGGCAGCCGGTTCTGCAATGCGACCTGCAGGATGCGGTCGGTCTTGGTGTGATTGCGTTTGCCCTGCGTGCCGGCCAGCACGGTGGCGTCGTAGGCGAGCACCGCGCAGCGCGAGCGCTCGGCCGGAAACAGCGCGCCGTTGATGCCGCCGATGCCGGTGATCAGGCCGTCGGCCGGCGTATTGGCGATCAGGTCCGCCTCGCTGCGGCGGCTGGCCTGCGCGGCCAC
>NZ_JCBAJO010000087.1:0-18620 GCF_059772245.1 Cupriavidus sp. R6-3 | reverse complement strand
CCGCGGGAGGTGCGCTCGAACAGCGCCGTGCCCATGTCCGCCTCGAGCTTGCGGATCGATATCGACAAGGGCGGCTGCGCCATATGCAGCTGCTCGGCGGCGCGATGGAAGTTGCCGGTCTCGGCCAGCACCACGAACTGCTGCAGTTGACGCAGATCCATCGTGATATCTCCTCGATATCGCTTCTCAAAAAACTAATATTAGACCCGCCGTGCGGCCTGCCCTACCCTGCGGGCAAAACAACGAGACGGAGACAGGGCATGCTGCCTCTCGCAGGCATCCGCGTGGTGGACCTTTCCACCGTGGTGATGGGCCCATACGCCAGCCAGTGGCTGGCGGACCTGGGCGCGGAAGTGATCAAGATCGAGACGCCCGACGGCGATTCCACCCGGCACACCGGACCGGCCGCCGAGGACGGCATGGCCGCGATCTTTCTCGGGGTCAATCGCGGCAAGCGCAGCGTCGTGCTGGACCTGAAGCAGCCGGCGGCGCAGGCCGCGATGGAAAGGCTGCTCGCCACCGCGGACGTGCTGATGCACAGCATGCGGCCGCAGAAGCTGGCGGCGCTGGGCCTGGCGCCGGCGGACGTGATGGCGCGCCATCCGGCCCTGGTCTATACCAGCCTGCTCGGTTTTGGCGAGGACGGCCCCTACGGCGGCAAGCCGGCCTACGACGACATCATCCAGGGCCTGGCCGGCAATGCGGCCCTGATGGCGGAGCAGACCGGCGACGCGCGTTATTTCCCGACCATCGCCGCGGACAAGACCTGCGGCCTGATCGCGGCGTTGTCCATCTGCGCCGCGCTGGCGGGACGCGGGCAACGCCGGCAGCGCGAGCAGCGCGGCACGCTCGTCGAGGTGCCGATGTTCGAATCGATGGCCGCCTTCAACCTGGTCGAGCATCTGTACGGCCTGCATTTCGATCCGCCGCGCGGCCCGGCCGGCTATCCGCGCGTGCTCGCGCCGCTGCGCCGGCCCTATCGCACCGCCGACGGCCACGTCTGCATGATGCCGTACACCGACGGGCACTTGCGCGACTTCTTCACGGCAGCGCAAAGGCCGGACCTGGCCGCCGATCCTCGCTTTGCCGGCATCGCCGCGCGCACGACGCATATCGAGGCGCTGTACGACATCACCGGCGAGATCGTGCGGCAGCAAACCACCGCGCACTGGCTCGGCGTCTGCGAAGCGCTGCAGATTCCGGTGGCGAAGGTCAATACCTTGTCCGAGCTGCCCGACGATCCGCATCTGCGGGCCACCGGGTTTTTCGCCTCGCTGCACGATCCCGCGATGGGCACGCTGCGCTTTCCCGGCGCGCCGGTGCGCTTCGACGGAGCGCGCACGCCGATCGGCATGCCGCCGCGGTTGGGCGAGCACACGGCCGCGGTACTGACCAGCGCCGGTGTCACGGCCGCCGAACTCGATGCGATGTTGACAAGCGGCGCGACCCGCTGCATGGCAATCCAGCCCGCCGGCGATGCCGCGGCCAATCCAGGTAACGAGATCCCCCATCAGGAGACGCGATGAACCACGACAACCTGCCCCGCCTCGGCCAGGGCTTCCATTGGCAAGACCTCGAGGAAGGACAGACCTTCCGCACCTTCCGCCGCACGGTCACCGAAACCGACCTCGTCAATTTCATCGGCGTCACCGGCATGCTGGAAGCGATCTTCATCGAGGATGGCTACGACGCCGGCGCGATTCGCGGGCGGCCGGTGCCCGGCGCGCTGACCTATGCGCTGATCGAAGGCTTCATCCTGCAGACGATGATCCAGGGCACTGGCCTGGCGATGCTGGAGCTGACGCAGAAGATCCACGGTCCGGTGGTGGTCGGCGACACGATCTGGGCGACGGTCAAGGTCACAGGCATCCGGCCGACCTCGAAGAGCGGGCGCGCCGTTGTCGATTCGCTGATCGAGGTCTACAACCAGCGCAACGAGAACGTGATGACCTATACCGCCCGGCGCCTGCTGGCCGGACGCTGATCTACCCCCACGAACAAAATCGACGCGGCCGGACGCCGCGCGGAGGAGACCACCATGCATGCCAAGCCCATCGCCGGCGCGCTCGCCGCCATGGCGACGACGATCGCGGCCATCACGTTCAGCGTCATCCCCGCCGCTGCACACGCGGCGGACAATGCGGCCAACCACGCGGCCGGCTTTCCCTCGCGGCCGATCAAGCTGGTGGTGCCGTTCCCGCCGGGCGGCCCGACCGACCTGGTGGCGCGCGTGATCGCCAAACAGATGTCCGACGAGCTCGGCCAGCAGGTACTGGTCGACAACCGCCCCGGCGCGAACGGCAATATCGGCGCCGAGCTGGTCGCCAAGGCGCCGGCCGATGGCTATACGGTGCTCTACAACACCTCGTCGATCGCCCTCAGCGCAACGCTCTACCGCAAGCTGAGCTACGACGGCCGCCGCGATTTCGCGCCGGTGGCGCTGACGGCCGCGGTGCCGCTGGTGATCGAGGTCAACGCGCAGGTGCCGGTCGGAAACCTGCAGGAATTCATCCAGTATGCGAAGGCCCAGCCCGACAAGCTGACCTACGGCTCGGCCGGCAATGGCAATGTCACGCATCTGGCCGCCTTCCTGTTCCTGCAGGCCAACGGCATCCGCGCGGTACACGCGCCCTACAAGGGCAGCGCGCCCGCGCTGACCGATCTGGCGGGCGGGCAGGTGCAGTTCATGGCCGACACCATCAACTCGTCGCTGCCCTTTATCCGCGACAGGAAACTGCGCGCGCTGGCGGTCACGAGCCTGAAGCGCAATGCCCAGCTGCCCGATGTGCCAACGGTGGCCGAGACCGTGATGCCGGGCTTCGAGGTGGCCGCCTGGCAGGGCATGATGGTCCCGGCGAAGACCCCGTCCGAGATCGTGCGCAAGCTCAACGCCGCCACCGTGAAGGCGCTGGCCGCGCCCGAAGTCCGCGCGAGCCTGGCGGCCCAGGGCGCCGAAGCGCGCGGCTCCACGCCGGAAGCCTATGGCAGCTATCTGGCCGCCGAGGTCGAGCGCTGGCGCAAGGTGATCGACGATTCCGGCGTGACGCTGGATTGAAGGGATCCGGCGATCCGGCGCCACGCCTGCGGCCCGCCTACTCGATCTTCGCCCCCGACGCCTTCACCACGCTCTGCCAGCGCGCATATTCCGACTGGATGAAGGCGCCATAGCGTTCCGGCGAGCCGCCGAGCGCATCCACGCCCTGCTCGGCCAGCACCTTGCGCACCGCCGGGTTGGCCAGCACCGCGTTGACCGCCTGGTTCAGCTTGCCGATCACCGCGGCCGGCGTCCTCGCCGGCGCGACCAGGCCCTGCCACGCGGTGGAAGCGTAGTCCGCCGACATCGCCTCGGCCACGGTCGGCACGTCCGGCAGCGTGGCCGTGCGCTGGCGCGAGGTCACGGCCAGCGCCTTGAGCCGGCCGTCGCGGATATACGGCAGCGCGGTATTGAGCGTGGTCATCATGAATTGCGTCTCGCCGGCCAGGAAGTCCACCAGTGCCGGCGCGGTGCCCTTGTACGGGACATGGGTCGCCTTGAGGTGGAACATCGTGTTGAACTGTGCCGACGACAGATGCTCGATCGCGCCGGTCCCTGACGAGCCGTAGTTCAATTGCCCCGGCCGGCTGCGGATCAGCTGCACCAGATCCTTCGGCGTCCTGGCCGGGACCGACGGATTGACCATCAGCACCAGCGGCATCTCGGCAGTCAGCGCCACCGGGGCGAAGTCCTTGACAGGGTCGTAGTTCACGTGCGCATAGACCCATGGCGCGATCGCGATCGACGAGGTGTTGTAGAGCAAGGTGTAGCCATCGGGCTGCGCCTTGGCCACGGCCTCGGCGGCAATGTTTCCGCCGGCACCGGGCCGGTTTTCGACGACGATCGGCTGGCCCAGCCTGTCGCCCAGCGCCTGGCCGATGACGCGCGCGACGATATCGGTCGGGCCGCCGGGCGGAAAGCCGATGATCATGCGGATCGGCCGGTTGGGATAGCCGTCCGCCTGCGTGGTGGACGCCGCGGCGGGCGCGGCGGTGCAGACGCCGGGCAGCAGCGTCGCCGCCAGGGCGAGCGCCGCCACGCCAGCGCGCAAGGCATGCTGGTTCATCGTTTGTCTCCGTGTCGTTGTTGGAAGTCGCCGCGGTTTCCGCGGTTCTTGCTTGTTTGGCGGTTATTGCGTCTTGCGCGCCCGCTACACCGTCACCGCCTACACCGTCGCCACCGGCGTGACCGGCGAACCGACCGCACCGGGCAGGTAGAGCGGCGGCGCCGTCAGCAGGAAGGCGGAGCGTCCGCGCGCCTGCAGCCAGTCGGCCAGCTCCGCGAGCCACCATAGCTCCGCCAGCGGCACGCCGAGCTTGAACAGGCAGTGCTGGTGCAGCGGCAGCGCCGGACGCTGGCCCAGCGTGGTTTCCAGCGCGGGCAGCCCTTCGACCGCATAGTTGTCCGCGCAGATCGCCGCCACGCCGCTGTCCGTGATCCATTGCAGCAGCGCGTCGTCGCGGCCATCCAGCACGCTGGCGGTGCGGTTCAGCACGTCGATATCGGGCTGGCGATTCATGCCGACCAGCACCTCGGTGAAGCCGGTGCGCAGCACCAGCATGTCGCCCGGCGCGATCGCGATGCCGTCGGCATCGAGCACGCGCATCAGGTCGTCGTAGCCGACATGGTGCCGCTCGAGCCCGAAATGCTTCTTCAGGTCGACCAGCACCGCGCGGCCCTGGATCGCCTTGCGCGCCATATTGGCGACGCTCAGCGCATGCGCGCCGTGCGGACCGGGGACATCGACATCGCCCTCGCCATCGCCATCGCCATCGGGCCCGTAGTCGCGCGGGCCGACCACGTGTTCGTTGGCGCGATAGCCGTTGTAGTAGACCTTCTCCCTGACGCCGTTGCCCATCACGTCGAAATACGCGCCCACATGGGCAAACGAGTCCCACTGCGTCGAGTACTGCAGCGCCAGCGTGACCTGGTCATCGCTGAGCACGTCGGTATTGCGCGCGTCCAGGCGCGCAAGCGGAAAGTTCAGGCACGGGCAACCGTCCTGCAGCGTCGGCGACAGCCGCGGCGGATGGCGGCGCGGATTGAGCACGGCGCCGCCCGGAAAATCCAGCGGCATGCTCAGGCAGAACGACAGGCCCTCGCGCACCTCCGCTATGCCCTGCCTGACCTTGTCCGGCGTCAGCAGGTTCAGCCGGCCCAGTTGATCGTCCTCGCCGAAGTCTCCCCATGTCGAGCCCTCGGGCCGGCGTTTCCATCGCGATGCCATCTGCTTGTCCCCCATGTCGTTGTCGTCGCGCGGCTCGCCGCATCGATCAGGCCGGCGCAAAGCGAAACCGCTTCCGAATTCTAGCCGCCGACCTTACAATGTCAACCGGCTGATTCACTATTCAATATACTGAAAGATTGGAGACCACCGTGATTTCACGTCTGCTGCGCATGGCGAGCGAACGCCCCGACGCCCCGTTCCTGTTGTTCGAAGACCAGCGCTGGACGTTCGGCGCCGTCGCGCAAGCGGCGCTGCGCGGCGCCGCCTGGCTCGAGACACTGGCGGTCCAGCCGGGCGACCGCGTCGTGGTGGCGATCGGCAACCGGCCGCTGTTCCTGTTCGCATGGTTCTCGCTGCTGGCGCGCGGAGCGGTGGCGGTACCGGTCAGCCACGAGATGTTCGGCGAGCCGCTGCGCTATATCGTCGGCCAGAGCGAATCCCGCCTGCTGCTGTGCGAGACAAGCGACCAGGCGCGCTTCGCCACCGAAACCGCCTCCTGCGGCATCGCGGTCCACGGCCTTGCCGGCGAAGACGCGTATCTCGCCGCAGTGGGTTCGCATGCGCCCGCGGCGCCGGCCGCAGCGAACGACGACGCGCCCGCCGCCATCCTGTACACCTCCGGCACGACGGGCCAGCCCAAGGGCGTGGTGATTCCCAATCGCTCGTACCTGGCCGCGGGCGAGAAGGTGGCGGAGGCGATCGGCATCACGCAGGACGACCGCATCATGACGTTCCTGCCGCTGCATCACGCCAATCCGCAGATGTATTCGGTGATGTCGGCGTTGACCACCGGCTGCAGCGTGGCGATCGTCGCGCGCTTCTCCGCGTCGAGATTCCTGGAACAGGCCGCGCATTACCGCGCCACCGGCTTCACCTATGTCGGCACGGTGCTCAGCATCCTGGCTCGGGAATGGACCGCACGGGTGCAGACCAGCCTGCGCTGGTGCGTCGGCGGCGGGGCGCCGCGCGCGGTATGGGAGCGCCTGAACGGCCTGCTGCCGGTACAGGTCCATGAGCTCTATGGCATGACGGAAACGGGCGGCCTCGTCACGATCAATGCGCGCTCGCGCTATCGCTTTGGCTCGGTTGGCGCGGCGCGCGACGATTTCGACGTGGTGGTGCTCGGCAACGATGGCCGCACGCTGGCACCGGGCCAGATCGGCGAGATCGCGGTGCGGCCGCGCGAGCCGCACGTGATGATGAGCGGCTATTTCCGCAAGCCGGCGGAGACGCTCGCCGCAATGGAGAATCTCTGGTTCCATACCGGCGACCTCGGCCGCTTCGACGCCGATGGCTTTCTCTACTTCGAGGGCCGCAAGAAGGAACTGATCCGCCGTGGCGGCGAGATGATCTCGCCCGTGGAGATCGAGCTGACCGCGCTCAAGTTCGCGCAGATTGCCGATTGCGCGGCGGTGGGCGTCGCCGACGAGATACTGGAGGAAGAGATCAAGCTGGTCGTGGTGCCGCGCGCCGCCTTCGATGCCGACGCGCTGCTCGCGCACCTGCGCGCCGCGCTGCCCCGCCATATGGTGCCGCGCTATCTCGAATTGGCGAGCGAAATCCCCAAGACGCCGACACAGAAGATCCAGCGCTTCCGCCTGGCCAGGAACTCCGCCGCGACGATCGACCTGAAGACCGCATCACAGGGCCGCGGATCGCCTGGCTGAGCGGAACGATCCGCTATCATTCCGTTCAGCCGACTCGGCTCCCCATCCTCCTCGCCTATTCCGAAGCCCATGACCGTACCCGCCGCCGGCCGAACCCTGGACATCATCGAGACCTTCGCGCGCGAGCGCCGGCCGATGTCCGTGTCGATGCTCGCCAAGGCCACCGGCATGCCGCTGTCCAGCTGCCACGGCCTGGTCAAGACGCTGGAAGCGCGCGGCTACCTGATGGAAAGCAAGACCCAGGGCGGCTATTACATGACCCGGCTGCTCGGCCATCTGGCGCGCTCGATCGAGGAATTCGATCCGCTGCCCGACTGGATCGTGCCGGCGCTCGCCGAGATGCGCGACAAGTGCGAGGAAACGGTGGTGCTGGCCAAGCTGGTCGGCGCCACCGCGCAGTATGTCGAGGTCCTCGAGAGCGAGCAGAGCATCCGCTTCATCGTCCGTGTCGGCGATACGCGCCCCCTCTACGCCAGCGCGGTCGGCAAGGCGCTGCTCGGCACGATGCCCGACGACGAGCGCGACGCGATGATCGCCGGCATGCAGTTCGCCCGGCGCAGCAGGAAATCGATCTCCTCGCGCGCCGCGCTGCTCAAGGACCTGGAGGCGAGCCGCGCGCGCGGCTGGTATATGTCGAGCGGCGAGTATTTCGACGATGTCAGCGCGGTGGCCGACGCCATGCGCATCGGCAAGGAGTACTACGCCGTGGCGATTGCCGGCCCGTCGACACGGATCGAGCCGGCGCTGGACCGGCACGTGAAGCTGATCACCGCGTTCGCGCGCAACTGGCGCGCGTCGTTCGAAACGCGTGCCGCCTGAGGCGCGGGGGCCGCGGGCGTCTTTCCGGCCCGCGCCGCCCTCCGCGCAGCCCTCGCGCCACCCTCCGCGCCTCGCCTATTCCGCCGAAGCCGGTACCGCCTCCGGATTGCCCTCCAGATCCCTGCCCCGCGTTTCCGGCAGCATCAGCGCCGCGATCAGCACCAGCACATAGGCGCCCGCGGCAAAGGCGCCGATGGCGGCCGCGAGCCCGATCTTCTGGCTCAGGTGGCCGACCAGCGTCGGGAACAGCGCGCCCACCGCGCGCCCGAAGCTGTAGGCGAACCCCTGCCCGCTGGCGCGCACCGACGCCGGGAACAACTCCGTCAGGAACGCACCCAATCCGCTATAGATGCCCGAGGCGGCGAAGCCGAGCGGGAAGCCCAGCCACAGCATCAGGCTGTTGCTGATGTCGTACTGGCTGTAGAACCAGATCGACAGCCCGGACAGCACGGTGAAGACATAGAGATTGGCGCGCCGTCCCCACCAGTCGGTCAGATAGGCGCCGGCCAGGTAGCCGCAGAACGAGCCGACGATCACCACCATCAGATAGCCGCCGGTATCGAGTACCGATAGCTGGTACTTGGTCCGCAGCAGCGTCGGCAGCCAGATCGTGATCGCGTAGTAGCCGCCCTGCACGCCGGTGCACAGCAGCGAGGTCAGCAGCGTCGTGCGCAGCAGCCCGCGCGAGAAGATCCGATGGAACGGCACGGTCTCGCCGCGCGCGGCCGCGGCGGCGCGCGCGTTGGCCGAAACCTCGGGCTCGGGCACATGCTTGCGGATGTAGAACACCAGCAACGCCGGCAGGATGCCGATCCAGAACAGGATGCGCCACGCCATTTCCTCCGGCACGAAGGAATAGACGAGCGTGTAGGCGATCGCGGCAATGCCCCATCCGACCGCCCATGCGCTTTGCACCGTGCCGACCGCCTTGCCGCGATGCTTGCCGCGCACGATCTCCCCCATCAGCACCGAGCCGACAGCCCACTCGCCGCCGAAGCCGAGCCCCTGCAGCGCGCGCAGCACGAAGGCCTGCTCGAAGTTCTGGGCGAAGCCGAGCAGCAGCGTGCAGACCGAGAACCACAGGATGGTCCACTGCATCACGCGCACACGGCCATAGCGGTCCGCGAGGATGCCGGCCAGCCATCCGCCGACGGCGGACACCAGCAACGTCACCGTGCCGAGCATGCCGGCCTGCGTGCGGTCGATCTGCCAGATCGACATCAACGTGCCCAGCACGAAGGTGAACATCATGAAGTCCACGCCGTCCAGCGCCCAGCCGCCGAATGCCGCCACGAAGGTGCGGCGCTCGTCCTTCCTCAACTCGCGATACCACTTCATCGTTGTCTCCGCTGTCGATCTTCTTGTGCGCGCGCCGACCGGCCGTGCCGGCCGCCACGCTTGCACGGATTCTAGGGCGGGCTTCTATAATGTCAATATAGAGAATCATGTTTCAGCATACTGAAACACATCGACACCCTCATCGACGACGCGAAAGGAGACACAGATGCAGCAGACGGGCGGCAACGACAACAGGAAGACGCTGTGGCAGGACATGGTCGAACCGGACTTTCTCGACGACCTGCGCGCGCTGGTGGCGCAGCACATCGAGCCGAACGCGGCGTCGATCGACGCGCGCGATGTCTATCCGGTGGAGGAGATCCGCGCGCTGGCACGCGCTGGCTACAACAGCATCTTCCTGCCGCCGGCGTACGGCGGACGCGGCAGTTATCTGCATGCGCTGGCCGTGTTCGAGGAAGCCTCGTATGCCAGCGCGGCGGTCGGGATCAGCCTGATCACGATCCTGCAGGCGCAGACGATCCTCCACCTGTTCGGCAATGCGTCGCTGCAGCAGCGCTACCTGCCCCGCTTTGCCCAGGGATTGATTTCCGCCTACGCACTGACCGAGGCCAACCACGGCAGCGATATCCGCTCGCTGGACACCAAGGCGAAGCGGGTCGGCGACGAATGGGTGCTCGACGGCGAGAAGTCGTTCATCACCTCCGGTTCCGCCGCGGAGTTCTTCATCATCCTGGCCGAGACCGAACAGGGCGTCTCGGCGTTTGCCTTGCCCGGCGATACCAGGGGGCTGTCGACCTACGTCGGCGAGAATTCCGCGACCTTCGGCCTGCGCAACGGGCCGCACGTCAATCTGGTGCTGGACGGCTGCCGCCTGCCGCTGGACCACCTGATCGGCATCGAAGGCAAGGGCGTGCGCGCGGCGGTGACCACGCTGAACTACTCCCGGACGATGGCGGCTGGCATCAGCCTGGGCATCGCGCGCGCGGCCTTCGACCGGTCGCTGGCGCACGCCCGCCAGCGCAAGGTGTTCGACAGCACGGTGTTCGACAAGCAAGGCATCCAGTGGTACTTCGCGGACATGGTCGCGCGCATCGATGCGGCGCGGCTGCTGACCTATCGCGCGGCGCAGGCACTCGACACGGGCGGCGACGTGCCACGTCTCTCCAGCGAGGCCAAGCTGGTGGCGAGCGCGCTGGCGACCGAGGTGGCGAGCACGTCGATCCAGATCTGCGGCGCCTATGGCGTCATGGAGAACTCGCCGTACGGCCGCTATCTGCGCGATGCCAAGGCCTACGAGATCGCGGGCGGCGCATCGGAAATCCTGCGCAACACGATCGGCAAGGCGCTGCTCGAGTATTAGCGGCGTCTGACTGCGGCGGCTGACTGCGGCGGCTGACTCCGGGGAGTACGGCGCGAACACGGCGCGAACACGCCGCGATGCCGGGGTGCCGGGGGAGGAAGGAGGCGCGGAAGGGTAACGGAGAAGAACAATGAATTCACTGGCCACGCCGCCCGCTCCGCGATCGGAGCGGCCCGCGAACCGCCTCAGGCATGGGTCAGCACGAATTGGCCGGCGGCCTTGTGCGAGTCCTCGCTGGCGCCATCATCGCGCGGGGCGCTACCGAGGCCGGCGAAGCGGCCGTGCGCCTGGGCGCGCAGCAGCGTCGGCGCGGGCAGGCAGGTGGCGAGCAGCACGGTGGCGGACACGCCGAGGGAGAACAGGCCAAGCGACAGCAGGGTCAACAGGGTGGTTTGCATCAGGACACTCCGATAAGACATCAATCAAGGAATGTCCAGTATATGGTGCAACGCACCAGAAGTAAATATTCTGTATGTGATATATCAAACAGCGCCCCTATTCTGTCGCTCCTGTGCCACAGGCCGCGGTCAGCCGGTCTTCAGCGCCACATCGGGGCCCTCCTGCTCGGTGATGACGCGCCAGATGGCGGCGGCGTTCGGCTTCAGCGACCGCCCCTTGCGGCGCACCAGCACAACCTGCATGGCGGCATGCGGCCGCAGCGGCAGCAGCACCACGCCGGGCGGGACGCCGGCGGCGCGGGCGCGCGATGGGACGACGCCAAGCCCTTGCCGCCGCGCCACCATGCCCAGCACCGCGCAGAAATGGCCCAGGGGCCGATAGACCCGCGGCCGCACGTGATAGGCGGCCATGGCGCGTTCGATGGCGGCCAGCATGCCCGACTGGCGGTCGAGCCCGAACAGCTGCGCATCGTTCAGGTCGCCCCAGCCCAGCGCCTCGCGCGAGGCCAGCGGATGGCCGGTCGGCAGCACTGCATGGAAGGTCTCCTCGTACAGCGGCTCGAACTGCAGTTCGGCGCAAGGCTCCGGGTCGCTGACCACCGCGAAATCGACCTCGCCGCCGCGCACCGCATGCAGCGCCGCCTCGGGGGCGACATCGCGCAGCACGATATCGATGTCGGGCCACGCGCTCTGGCAGGCCTGCAGCCACGCGGGCGCCAGCATGGAAGACAGCATCGGCCCTACCGCCAGCTGCACGCGCCCATGCGCCGGCCGCGCGCTGGAGTGCGTTTCGTGCAAGGTCTGTTCGACCTCGTCGATCAGATGGCAGATGCGTTCGGACAGCAGCGTGCCGGCCTCGGTCAGCTCCACCTGGCGCGTGGTGCGGTCGAACAGGCGCAGGTCGATTTCCTCTTCCAGTTCGCGCACGCTGCGGCTGACGGCGGATTGCGTCAGTCCGAGCTCGGCGGCGGCACGGGTGAAACTGCGATGCCGCGCGACGGCGGCGAAGGCCTTCAACTGCGGAAGCGAGACATTCATCGTGGTCTCCTCGTGCACCGCATGCCTCGTGGGCTTGCGGCCGCTGCCGGTGCCGCCGGCGTGGGGCCGGCGGGGCAGCGCTGTGCTTTTTTATGTGCCACGGTCGTTCGGCGGGACTGCGGTACGCAGGCTGCGCGAGCGCCGATGGGTCCTTCGATGCTAGTGCAAACGACTATCCACGACGCCTTAACTTTTTTATTAAGATCATTGACGACCATCTATGGATGGACGGCGCTGCCGGCACCATACCGCGCGCCACAGACACACGCCCATCCCGCGGCGGGCGCACGCCACGCCCACCGCGTGCACCGGTGCAGCGGTGCCGCGATGCCGCGATGCCGCGATGCCGCGATGCACTGCAGCGAAAACGATCCCGATCACGCGCCGCAGCAAGCGCCGCAGCGCGCGCAACGCCGACCGAACGAGGCCGCCATGAAAAACGCCACGCTGCGCCAGCTCAAGGTCTTCGAAACGGTGGCACGCCACCTGAGCTTTTCGCGCGCGGCCGAGGAATTGCACCTGACCCAGCCCGCCGTCTCCACGCAGGTCCGCCAGCTCGAGAACCACGTGGGCCTGCCGCTGTTCGAGCAGCTCGGCAAGAAGATCTACCTGACCCCCGCGGGCACCGAGATGCTGCACTACAGCCGCAGCATCATCCAGCAGTTCCGCGAGGCCGAGGACGCGATGGCGCAACTGAGCGGCATCGCGGGCGGCCGGCTCAATATCGCGGTAATCAGCGCGGGCGATTACTTCTTCCCCCGCGTGATCGCCGAATTCATGCGGCGCCATCCCGGCGTGACGCTGAACCTCGCGGTGCACAACCGCGAGGAGCTGCTGCACCAGCTCGCCGGCAACCTGACCGACCTGGCGGTGATGGTGCGGCCGCCGGCGGGCATGGACACCGTCAACGATTCGTTCGCGCCCCACCCCTATGTCATCGTCGCCGCGCCGGATCATCCGCTGGTCGGCAAGCGCAACGTGCCGCTGTCCGCGCTGGCGGACGAGGCCTTCATCTGCCGCGAGAAGGGCTCGGACACCTGGAACTCGATGCAGGAAGGCTTCGCGGCGCGGCTGCAGAACCTGCGCATCACGATGGAGATCAAGAGTACCGAGACCATCAAGCAGGCCGTGATCGCCAATATGGGCATCGCCTTCCTGTCCGCCCACACGGTCGCGCTGGAACTGCGCACCGGCCATCTCGCGGTACTCGACGTGGAAGGCTTTCCGGTGATGCTGAACTGGTACGTGGTCCATCGCAAGAACAAGCGGCTGCCGCCGGTCGCGCTCGCGTTCAAGCATTTCCTGCTGAGCGAAGGCGCGGCGCAGATCGATCGCATCACCGCCGTCGACGGCCTGATTCGGGGCAAGGGCGCCGTCCGCTCCTGATCCTGCCCCGGGCTCCCGCCAGGCCCGGTCCGGCCCTGCCCTTGCGCTTGCATCGTCCGACCCATAAACGATGGCTTATGGTTTTGCCGATCAACTTCAATTGTTGTTAATCGTTCGCGGCCCCTATGCTGCCTGCATGTCCCACCGCACCGGCAAAGGAGAGCGACCATGGAACAAGCGCAGATCGAACGGCAGAACGAGATTCCCGCCGCGGCCCCGGTACAACAGCAGCACCAGCAGCAGCCGTCGGTGCAGCAGCAGCTGGCCGCCTACAACTCGGCCTTCGTCGAGCTGGGGCTGCGCTTCCGCTGGGATGAGGCGATGTATGGCTGGCTGTGCGGCGTGGTCGAGTGCGAGCGCACCCGTATCGCGCACTACATCGAGACCTACCACGCGCATCTGCTGACGGCGTACGACGCGCCGTTCCTGAGCCAGCTGATCCTGGAGAAGAAGAACGCGTATCTGGAAGCGATGAGCCGGCGCGCGAGCTGAGCGCCGTCACGTCGTCCCCGCGCAGGCGGGAACCCAGCGTCTTCGAAAGCCACTGGGTCCCCGCCTGAACGGGGACGACATGCTTGCTTCTCCCCTACTTCGCCCCCGACGAGCGCGCGCCGCGCACACCTGCCCGCGCGCCGATTGCGATCCCCGCTGCCGCCGCCGCGGCCAGCGCCAATCCCGCCAGCACCACCCACGGACCATGGCCGCCGGACAGCCAGGCGGCCGACATGGCCACGCCCAGGCCGCCGAGACAGCCGGCGTGCAGCGCGAACACGCCGGCGTGGCGGTAGCCGATCAGGCCGGCCAGCATCGACGCACCGGCGAGCAGATAAGCCAGTTCTTCCGGGTCCGTCATGGCAGGCCTCCATCGCGAGCGAGGCCGGCGGCGCGTTGCCGCGCGGGCTAGCCGCCGACCGGATTGATCAGCGCACCGATGCCTTCGATGCGCACTTCGACGACCGCGCCAGCCTTCATCGAGCCCACGCCGACCGAGGTGCCGCAGGCAATCACGTCGCCCGGCATCAGCGTCATGTCGCGCGACAGCCGGCTGACCACCTGCTCGGGCGTGAAGATCATGTCATCGAGCGGATAGCGCTGGCGCTCGGCCCCATCGAGCCGCGTGACCACGCTGGCATCGCGCCAGTCGAAGCCCGTGACGATGGCCGGGCCCAGGCAGCCGAAGGTGTCGAAGCCCTTGGCACGGCACCACTGCGGGAAATTCGGGTCCTCGGCGATCAGGTCGGCCGCGGTGACGTCGTTGACGACCGTATAGCCGAAGATGTGCGCCGACGCGTCGGCCACCGGCACATCGCGGCAGACACGCCCGATCACGATGCCGAGCTCGCCCTCGAACACGATCTTGCCGCCGTAGCCGGCCGGCCGCGCGATGGTATCGCCGGGGCCCGCCAGCGAGGTGCCGGGCTTGATCAGGAACAGTGGATGCGCGGGCTCGGGCTTGCCCAGCTTCTGGGCCAGCGCGCGGAAGTTGTTCCACAGCGCGACGATCTTGGACGGCTCGCAGGGCGCAAGCAGCCGCACCTCGTTGCGCGGGAACGAAACGCCGGTCGGCTTCGGCGAGGCGTAGCCCGGGCCGTCGTATTCGAACACCCGCTCGCCATCGAGCCGGCCCATCCGTGGCCGGCCATCGCCGGCGTCGAAGCGAATCCAGGTTTGCATGGGGGTCTCCTGTGGCGGGGGGTGAATGTTCAGTGCGGGCAGTGTCGGGGGGACGTGCCCTCTCCCCCGGCCCCTCTCCCGCAAGGCGGGAGAGGGGAGAAAACCGCGGGCCTCGGCAACGCTATCGTCGCCCGCGTACCGAGCGCCCCTCTCTCTCGCGTGCGGCAGAGGGGTCGAGGGAGAGGGTCAGCGGCGCCTCCCAACGCCGCCGCCCTCCCCATCCACGCGCGCTCAGATCTTGCCCGCGCCGCGCGCCCACTTGTACTTCGCGCCGAGCACCGCGACCGGGATCTCGGTCGAGTACGCGTAGGCCGGCACCCCGTGCTGGTACAGGTATTCGGCCGCTTCCTCGACCTGCACGTCGCCGGCCAGAGACGCCACGATCGGCTTCTCGATGCCCTTTGCCGCCATCTCCTCCTTGACCTCGACCACCAGCTTGGCGAACACCATCGGCGGCGTGATGATCGTGTGCCAGTAGCCGAGGATGATCGCGTGGATGCGCGGATCCTCCAGGCCCAGCTTGATCGTGTTCCGATAGGTGGTCGGCGGCTCGCCGCCGGTGATGTCGACCGGATTGCCGGCCGCGCCGAACGGCGGGATGAACTTGCGGAAGGCCGCGTCCAGGTCCTCCGGCATCGTCATCAGCGACAGCCCGTTGTCGACGCAGGCATCGGACAGCAGCACGCCCGAGCCGCCCGCGCCGGTGATGATCACCACGTTCTCGCCCTTCGGCGTCGGCAGCTTCGGAATGCCGCGCGCGAACTCGAGCAGGTCGCGCAGCGAGCGGGCGCGAATCACGCCGCATTGCTTGAAGACGTCCTCGTAGATGCGGTCGTCGCCGGCCAGCGCACCGGTATGCGAGCTGGCGGCACGCGCGCCCAGGCTGGTGCGGCCGGCCTTGAGCACCACCACCGGCTTGACCTTCGACACGCGCCGCGCCGCCTCGGCGAACGCGCGCCCGTCCTTCAGGTCCTCGCAATGCTGCGCGATGATCTCGGTCTCGTCGTCCTGCTCGAAGAAGGTCAGCAGATCGTCTTCGTCGATGTCGGACTTGTTGCCCAGGCCAACGATGGCCGATACGCCCATCTTGGCCGAGCGCGAGAAGCCGATGATGGCCATGCCGATGCCGCCCGACTGCGAGGACAGCGCGGCCTTGCCCTTGACGTCATAAGGCGTGCAAAACGTCGCGCACAGATTCTTCGGCGTGTAGTAGAAGCCGTAGATGTTCGGCCCCATCAGCCGGATGTTGTGCTTGCGCGCGATCGCGACGATCTCCTCCTGCCCTTCGACGTTGCCGGTCTCGGCAAACCCCGACGGAATCAGCACGGCGCCGGGAATGCCCTTCCGGCCGACCTCCTCCAGCGCCTGCGCCACCAGCTTGGCGGGGATCGCGAACACCGCCACGTCGATCTCGCCGGGCACGTCGAGCACGCTCTTGTACGCGGTCATGCCCATGATCTCTTCGGCCTTCGGGTGGATCGGATAGATCTTGCCCTGGTAGCCGCCATTGATCAGGTTCTTCATCACCGAGTTGCCGATCTTGCCGTCCTCGGACGAGGCGCCGATCACCGCGACCGTGTCGGGCCGCATGATACGGTTCATCTGCGCGACGATCTGCTCCTGCGTCGGGCGATAGCGCTGCGGCTGCGGCGCATGGTCCAGCACGATGCGCACGTCGGCCGCGATCGCGCCGTTGGGGCTGGCGAACACCGGGTTCAGGTCCAGCTCGGCGATTTCGGGGAAGTCGGTCACCAGCTGCGACACGCGCTGGATCATGCTGGCCAGCGCCGCGCGATCGACCGGCTCTGCGCCGCGCACGCCCTTGAGCACCTGCGCGGCGGCAATGCCGTCGAGCATGCCGAGCGCATCCTGCTCGCTCGCCGGCGCCATGCGGAAGGTGATGTCCTTGAGCACCTCGACCAGCACGCCGCCGAGGCCGAAGGCCACCAGCTTGCCGAACGACGGATCGGTGACCGCGCCGATGATGACCTCCTGGCCGCCGCCGATCATCTTCTGCACCTGCACGCCGACGATGTCCGCCTTGGCGTTGTAGCGCTTCGCGTTGTCCAGGATGGTCTGGTAGCCCTGCTCGACCTTGCGCGCGTCGTCCAGGCCGACCAGCACGCCGCCGGCCTCGGTCTTGTGCAGGATGTCGGGGGAGACGATCTTCATCACCACCGGAAAGCCGATGCGGCCGGCCAGCTCGACCGCCTCGGCCGCGGACTTCGCCAGCCCTTCGCCCGGCACGGCAATGCCATAGGCATCGCAGACCAGCTTGCCTTCGGGCGCGGTCAGCGCGGTGCGTCCCTGTTCCTTGGCGGTGGCGAGAATATTGCGCACCGCGTCCTTGTCATACGCCATGTCAGACCTCCATCGGGTCATGGTTGCAGCGGAGTTTGCGAACGAAGGGCGGCGCCGGGCCGCCCGGGGCAAGGCGGCGTCAGACCGCGCCGGCCGCGCGCAGCGCCTCGATCTGCGCGGGCGTGCGGCCCAGCCATTCGAGGATCTCGGTGGTGTGCTCGCCCAGCAGCGGCGAGCGATCGACCTGGACCGGCGATTCCGACAGGTTGATCGGGCAGCCGAGCTGCACATAGCGGCCGCGCTGCGGATGATCGACCTCGACCAGATAGCCGCGCTCGTACAGCGAGCGGTCCTCGATCAGGTCCTTCATCGACAGGATCGGGCCGCACGGCACATCGACCTCGTTGAGCGCTTCCATGACCTCGAACTTGGTGCGCGTGCGCGTCCATTTCTCGATGATCGAGAAGCATTCGGGCAGGCATTTGAGGCGCGCCTCGGGCGTGGCGAACTGCGGATGCGAGATCAGGTCCTCGCGCCCGCACAGCCGCATCAGCGGTTCCCAGCCCTGCGGTTGCACGATCACGTAGACGTAGTCGTTGGCCCCGCCCGGCGCGCAGCGCAGCGCCGCGCCCGGCTGCCCGCCGCCCGAGGCGTTGCCCGCGCGCGGCACGTAGTCGCCGAATTCCTTGTTCGGGTATTCGCGCAGCGCGCCGGCCGCCAGGCGCTGCTGGTCGCGCAGCTTGACGCGACACAGGTTCAGCACGGCGTCCTGCATCGCCACCTCGACGCGCTGGCCCTTGCCGGTGTGCTCGCGCTGCAGCAGCGCAGCCAGGATGCCGATCACGCAATGCACGCCGGTGCCCGAGTCGCCGATCTGCGCGCCGGTCACCGTCGGCGGCCCTTCCTCGAAGCCGGTGGTCGAGGCGGAGCCGCCCATGCACTGCGCGACGTTCTCGTAGGCCTTGCAGTCGGCGTACGGCCCGGGGCCGAAGCCCTTGATCGAGGCGTAGATCAGGCGCGGATTGAGCGCGCGCAGCCGGTCCCAGTCGAAGCCCGCGCGATCGAGCACGCCCGGGCCGAAGTTCTCGACCAGCACGTCGCAGCGCTCGACCAGGTCCTCCAGCAGCGCCTTGCCTTCCGGCGTCTTCATGTTCAGCGTCAGGCTGCGCTTGTTGGAGTTCAGCATCGTGAAATAGAGGCTGTCCGCGTTGGGCACATCGCGCAGCTGGCTGCGCGTGATGTCGCCCCGGCCGGGCAGTTCGACCTTGATCACGTCCGCTCCCAGCCACGCCATCAGCTGCGTGGCCGACGGCCCCGCCTGCACGTGCGTCATGTCCAGGATGCGTACTCCTTCCAATGCCTTGCTCATGGCGTCGTCTCCTCGCCTCTATGGTGTGATCGTGGGTTGCACGGGAGC
>NZ_JCBAJO010000086.1:0-18645 GCF_059772245.1 Cupriavidus sp. R6-3 | reverse complement strand
GCTGGACGCCCGACACGCCGATGCGCGAAGGCCGCTACGGCATCCCGGTGCCCGACGGCACGCCGGCGGTGACGCCCGACGCGCTGCTGATTCCCTGTGTCGGTTTCAGCCCGGAGAAGTTCCGCCTGGGCTACGGCGGCGGCTTCTACGACCGCACGCTGGCCGCGCTGCCGGCCAGGCCGGTCGCGATCGGCATCGGCTACGAAGGCTGCCGGATCGCGCTGGCGCCGGCCGCGCATGACATCCCGATGGACTGGATGGTGACCGAGGCCGGGCGCTTCTAGGGTCCCTGCCTGCCCACCTTGGCGTCGTCCCCGCGAATGCGGTGGGCCAGTGGCCTTTGAAGACGCTGGATGCCCGCTTTCGCGGCAACGACAGCATGGCCGGTCGGCCTCGTCAGCCATCCGCGGGCGCGGATGCCGTGCCCTCCGGCAGCATCAGCGAATCGACCAGCGCCCGCATCCGGCGCCAGTGCGAGCCTTCCCAGAACACCCGCCGGCAGGCCTCGCAGGTCGAGAAGCGCTCGTGCCGCTCCAGCACGGCGGGCGGCACGCGCCCGGCCACCTCGTCGCTCGACGCGGCGCGCAGCGGCACATTGCAGCTCAGGCACAGCGAAAACGGCCGCGCCTGCCGGCGCAGGTCCAGCCGCGCGAAGATCTCGCGCAGCTGCGCCTGGGGCTTGAGCGCGCGCACGTAGCAGCCATGCGTGATGCTGCCGCGCTTGAGCAGCTCGCGGTCGCGCGTCAGCACGATGCGGCCCTCGCGCGCGGCGATGGCCTCGATCTCGCGGTCGTCGAAGTGGGTGTCGTAGAGGGTGTCGTAGCCGGTCAGCCGCAGCAGCGCGGCCAGCCCGCCCAGATGGGCATCGGCGACGAAGCGGGTGACCCGCAGCGGCGCGGGCCGTACCCGCAGCAGCGGCGTGACGTCGAGCGCCTCGAAGGTCGGGTAGACCGAGACCCGGTCGCCGTCGGCCAGCACGCGGTCGAAGCCGCACGACTGGCCATTGACCAGGATCAGCTCGACCTCGGTGTGCGGCACCCCGAGCGCCTCGATCATGTGCTTGACCGTGGCCGCGCGGGCGCACGGACAGGACCAGTCCCGTCCGCGCATCGCCGGGGGAAGGAAATCGTTCAGCTCCTCGTAGAAGCGGAACGTGGCGGTAACCATGCGGCACAGTATGCCATCGGCGCCCTGCACCGCATGGCCGCCGTCGCGGCGCCGCGCCTTACAGCTTCAGCCGCTGCCAGATCGCCTTGGTGGCGCCCGCCGCGTTCAGCGTGTAGAAATGCAGCCCCGGCACCCCGCCGGCCAGCAGCCGCTCGCACAGCGCGGTGACGACGTCGAGCCCGAAGGCGCGGATCGCCTCGCGATCGTCGCCAAAGCTCTCCAGCCGCTTGGCGACCCAGCGCGGCACCTCGGCGCCGCACATCTCGGAGAAGCGCATCAGCTGCGAGTAGTTGGTGATCGGCATGATGCCGGGCACGATCGGCACATCCACGCCCATCGCGCGCACGTCGTCGACGAAGCGGAAGTACGCGTCGGCGTTGAAGAAGTACTGGGTGATCGCCGAATCGGCGCCGGCCTTGACCTTGCGCACGAAGTTCTCGAGATCGTGCCGCGGCGAGCGCGCCTGCGGGTGGTACTCCGGATAGGCGGCCACCTCGATCTGGAACCAGTCGCCGGTCTCGGCGCGGATGAACTCGACCAGCTCGTTGGCGTAGCGGAATTCGCCGATCTCGCCCATGCCGGACGGCATGTCGCCGCGCAGCGCGACGATGTGGCGGATGCCGTTGTCGCGGTATGTGCGCAGGATCTCGCGGATGCCCTCGCGCGTGGAGCCGACACAGGACAGGTGCGGCGCGGCGTCGATGCCGTCGCGCTGGATCTCCAGCACGGCGTCGAGCGTGCCCTGCTGCGTGGTGCCGCCGGCGCCGAAGGTCACCGAGATGTATTTGGGCCCCAGCGGGGCCAGCTGTGCGCGGGTATTGCGCAGCTTTTCCCGGCCCTCGGGCGTCTTGGGCGGGAAAAACTCGAAGCTGTAGTAGCGGTCTTGCATGATGGTGGCGCCGCCGCCGAGGCGGCGCTGGGAAGGGGAGTGCCCGGCGTCAGGCCACTTCGCGATCGCGCAGCAGCAGGCCGGCCAGCAGGGTCGAGATCACGCTGTACAGCAGCGAACCGAGCAGCGCGGTCCAGAAGCCCGACACGGTGAAGCCCGACAGCAGATTGCCGACGAACAGGAACAGCAGCGCGTTGATCACGAAGATGAACAGGCCCAGCGTCAGCAGCGTGACCGGCAGCGTCAGCAGCACCAGGATCGGCCGGATCAGCGTATTGATGATGGCCAGCACCGCCGCCGCGATCATCGCCGAGCCGAAGCCCCGCACTTCGATGCCGTCGACCACCGCGCTGATCGCGAACAGCGTCAGGGCGTTGATGATCCATACCGCCAGCAATCTCATGGCAACTCCTTGTCGGTTGGTTTGCTCCCGCTCCCGCTGGCGGGAGAGGGGCCGGGGGAGAGGGCCCGGGCGGCGGTCGTCATGTTCGCTGTCTTGCCGATGCCTGGCGCCGCTGCCCGCTCCCCAACCCTCTCCCGCGTGCGGGAGAGGGAGAAAACCACGTCAATAACGGTAGTGATCCGCCTTGTACGGGCCTTCCTTCGGCACGCCGATATACGCGGCCTGCTGGTCGGTCAGCTCGGTCAGCTGCGCGTTCAGCTTCTTCAACTGCAGGCGCGCGACCTTCTCGTCCAGGTGCTTGGGCAGCGTGTAGACGCCGACCGGGTACTTGCCGCTATCGCGCTCCTGCCACAGCTCGATCTGCGCCAGCGTCTGGTTGGCGAACGAGCTGCTCATCACGTACGACGGGTGGCCGGTCGCGCAGCCCAGATTCACCAGGCGGCCCTTGGCCAGGATGATCAGCTTCTTGCCGTCGGGGAAGATCACGTGGTCGACCTGCGGCTTGATCTCGTCCCACTGGTACTTCTCCAGCGAGGCGATGTCGATCTCGTTGTCGAAGTGGCCGATATTGCAGACGATCGCCTGGTCCTTCATCTTGACCATGTGGTCGTGGGTGATCACATGGTAGTTGCCGGTGCAGGTCACGAAGATGTCGGCCTTGTCGGCGGCGTATTCCATCGTCACCACGCGGTAGCCTTCCATCGCGGCCTGCAGCGCGCAGATCGGGTCGACCTCGGTGACCCACACCTGCGCCGACAGCGCGCGCAGCGCCTGGGCGCTGCCCTTGCCGACGTCGCCGTAGCCGCACACCACCGCGACCTTGCCCGCGATCATCACGTCGGTGGCGCGCTTGATGCCGTCCACCAGCGATTCGCGGCAGCCGTACAGGTTGTCGAACTTGCTCTTGGTGACCGAGTCGTTGACGTTGATCGCCGGGAAGCGCAGCTCGCCCTTCTGGGCCATCTGGTACAGGCGGTGCACGCCGGTGGTGGTTTCCTCGGTGACGCCGCGGATCGCTTCCAGGTTGCGGCTGTACCAGCCCGGATCCTGCGCCAGCTTTTCCTTGATCGCGGCGAACAGGTACGTCTCTTCCTCGCTGCCCGGCTTGGCGATCACCGACGGATCGCGCTCGGCGCGTGCGCCCAGGTGCAGCAGCAGCGTGGCATCGCCGCCATCGTCCAGGATCATGTTCGGCGTGCCGCCGTCGGCCCAGTCGAAGATGCGGTGGGTGAAGTCCCAGTATTCCTTCAGCGATTCGCCCTTGAAGGCGAACACCGGCGTGCCCGAGGCGGCGATCGCGGCGGCGGCGTGGTCCTGGGTCGAATAGATGTTGCACGAGGCCCAGCGCACGTCGGCGCCGAGCGCCTTCAGCGTCTCGATCAGCACCGCGGTCTGAATCGTCATGTGCAGGGAGCCGGCGATGCGGGCGCCCTTGAGCGGCTGGCTGGCGGCGAATTCCTCGCGGATGGCCATCAGGCCGGGCATTTCGGTTTCGGCGATGGCGATTTCCTTGCGGCCCCAGCCGGCCAGGCCGATGTCGGCCACCAGGAAATCGTTCTTCAGATCGGTCACAGCGTTCATGTTTCACTCCGTCGAAGAGTGGGACGCCGGTGACGAGAGAGGGGACGGGTCCGGGACGGCTGCGGGCCCAGGGACTGGGTGCAGCGTGCGGATAGGTCGACTCGCCACCGTGCGAACCACGGTTCAGCGAGCGCCGTTGAAGACATTCCGAGCCTGGCGGATGGCAGAATGCGGGGTTGGGCCCGCGCGCCGTCCGTTGCAACGCTCCTCGGAGTGGCGGTATTGTACCTGCCCTGCGCGGCGACGGTGTGCCGCTCTCCGAATTCTTTTCGGCCGGTCCGGACCCGCTCGGCAACCCGCCGCCGGCCCTCCCGGACCTCGCCTTTCGACTCGCTATGACCGCCTTTCCCCCGCGTACCCTGACCATCGCCGGCTCCGACTCCGGCGGCGGCGCCGGCATCCAGGCCGACCTGAAGACCTTCGCCGCGCTCGGCTGCTACGGCATGAGCGCGATCACCGCGATCACGGCGCAGAACACGCTCGGCGTGACCGGCGTGCATGCGATTCCGGCGGAGATGGTGGCGGCGCAGATCGACGCGGTGGCCACCGATATCGGTATCGACGCCGCCAAGACCGGCATGCTGGGCACGGCGGCGATCGTCGAGGCGGTCGCCGCGGCGGTCGATCGCCACGGCCTGCGCAAGCTGGTGGTCGATCCGGTGATGGTCGCCACCTCGGGCGCCACGCTGTCGGACGACGCCACCGCGCAGGCGATGGTGCGGCTGCTGTTCCCGCGCGCGCTGCTTGTCACGCCCAACCTGCCCGAGGCCTCCTATCTGCTGGGCCGGCCGGTCACGCGCCGCGCCGACATGGAGCGCGCCGCGCAGGAATTGATCGAACTGGGCTGCCAGGCGGTGCTGCTCAAGGGCGGGCATCTGGCGGAAACCGGCGAGCAAGGGGGCGAGCAAGACAGCCTGGACGACCTGCTGATGAGCGCCGACGGCAGCGTGCGCGTGTTCAGCCATCCGCGCATCGCTACCCGCAACCTGCACGGCACCGGCTGCACGCTGGCCGCCGCGATCGCCTCGCAGCTGGCGCGCGGCGACGCGCTGGAGCAGGCGGTCGGCACCGCGCTGGATTTCGTCGCCCAGGCCATCGCGGCTGGCGCGGACCTGCGGCTAGGGGCCGGCAACGGCCCGCTGAACCACGGCTTCGCGCCGCGGGTATTGGGGTGATGAGAGTATTGCCGGGCGCTGCATTGCGCTCTCCCCCTGGCCCTTTCCCCTTGCCCTCCCCCGCTTGCGGAAGAGGGCAAGGGCGCCTCGACAGCCGACGCGGCTGATCGCCCCGTCAGTTCCCCCCGGCCGCCAGCGGCACCAGCTTGAACGCTGCCCGCGCCACGCACACCACGTTGCCGGCCGCGTCCTTGACCTCGCCGTCGCAGAACGCGATCCGCGCGCCGCGCCGCATGCAGCGGGCCTCGAAGGTCAGCTCGCCGCGCGCGGCGGCCAGGAAGTGGGTCGACATGTCGATCGTGATCACGCCGGTCTCCAGCGGCGCATGCGAGCGCGCCGCGCCGCTGAGCGTGAAGTCCAGCACCGCCATCAGCGTGCCGCCATGCACGTCGCCACGGCTGTTGACCAGGGCCGGATGCGCCGGCAGCCGCGTCCGGCACAGCCCGTCCTCGATATGGACGGGCTGCAGGCCCAGATGCCGCATCAGCGGGACGTCGATGCCGAAATAGGGCTTTTCGGCCGTGCCCGGCGAAACGGGAACGATTTGCGGGACGATTTGCGCGCTGCTTTCCAAAACCACTTCCTTACTCGAGTTCGATCACGACCTGGCCCTCGGCGACCGCATCGCCGGGTTGCACCAGGATGGCCTTGACGACGCCGGCCTGCTCGGACTCGAGCGGGATTTCCATCTTCATCGACTCGATGGTCATCACGGCATCGCCGGCCGCAATGGTAGCGCCAACTTGCACGTCGACGGCGCAGACATGGCCGGCGACGGCCGCTTCGATTTGCTTCATGGTGGACTCCGGGGATCAGGTTGTCAGGGTGGAGGCGGGCGCCGGCGAAGCGCCGGGTGCCCTGGTTTCTGCCATCGCTTCGCCGGCCAGCACGCGCTGCGCGAGGCCGGTATCGATGCGTCCGGCGATGAAATCGTCGTCGGCGAGCACCCGCTGGATAAAGGGAATATTGGTCTTGACGCCCTCGATGGCGAAGGCGTCCAGCGCCGCGCGCAGCCGCGAAATGGCTTGCGCGCGATCGGCGCCGGTGGCGATCACCTTGGCCAGCATCGGGTCGTAGTAGGAGGTGACACGGCCGCCCTCGGCATAGCCGGTCTCGACGCGCACGCCCTCGCCCACCGGCGGCCGATACACCGTCAGCGGCCCGGGCGACGGCAGGAAGCGCACCGGGTCCTCGGCATAGACCCGCGCCTCGATCGCATGGCCGCGCAGCAGCACCGGAGCCGGCAACACCGCCTCGATCGGCTCGCCGCGCGCCAGCCGCAACTGCGCCGCGACGATGTCGATGCCGGTGACCTGCTCGGTGACCGCATGCTCGACCTGCAGGCGCGTATTGAGTTCGAGAAAGACGAAGCCGGTCGCCGGCGTGTACAGCATCTCGACGGTGCCGATCACGTCGTAGCCGAGCGCCGCCAGCAGCGTGGCCAGGCGCCTGGCCATCGCGTCGATCTCGTCGGCCGGCACGTTGGGCGCGCGCGCCTCCTCGATGACCTTCTGATGGCGCCGCTGCACCGAGCAGTCGCGCTCGCCGAGCACGCGCACGCCGCCATAGCGGTCGGCCAGCACCTGGAACTCGATATGGCGCGGCCGCTCGATCAACTTCTCCAGATACAGCTCGGCCTGGCCGAAGCTGCGCTGCGCGACCGAGCGCGCGCGCTGCCATGCCGCGGCCAGTTCGCTCTCGTCGCGCGCCGGCAGCATGCCGATGCCACCGCCGCCGCCGGCCGGCTTGATCAGCACCGGATAACCGATGCGCGCGGCGGCCCTGGCGACCACATCCGGATCGTCGGACAGCACGGCGCTGCTCGGCGTCATCGGCATGCCGTGGGTCGCCATCAGCGCGCGCGCCTCGGTCTTGTGGCCAAGCCGGCGAATCCAGCGCGACGACGGACCGATGAAACACAGGCCCGCCGCCTCGACGCGCTCGGCGAAGCCGGCGTTCTCCGACAGGAAGCCGTAGCCCGGATGCACGCCGTCGGCGCCATGCTCGCGCGCGATCCGCAGAAGCGCATCCTGGTTCAGATAGCTCTGCAGCGGCGGCGCCTCGCCCAGCCGCACGCGCACCGTGGCCTGCTGCAGGTAGGGCGCTTCGGCATCGGCGTCCGAATAGACCGCGATCGACTCGATGCCCTGCGCGTTCAGCGCGCGCAGGATGCGCGCGGCTACCGCGCCGCGGTTCGCGACCAGCACGCGGCGCAGCGGACGTATCTGCAATTTGGGGGTCATCGCGGCACCTCGCCATCGGCAACGCGCCGCACGACCACGGCGTCGACGATCACCGGGGCGGCGTCGCCGCGCGGCACGATCACCGGATTGGCATCGACCGAATCGGCTTCAAGTCCGGCTTCAAGTCCGGCCTCACGTCCTACCCCGCTGCCGGCGAACCAGTCGCCCAGCGTCACCAGCATCGCCGCGAGCCGCTCGACATCGACGGCCGGCATGCCGCGCACCGCGCCGAACGCGCGGGCGATATGCAGCCGGGCGATGGCCTCGCGCGCCTGAGCGGCGGAGAACGGCGCGGGCAGGAACTGCACGTCGTCCAGCGCCTCGACCAGCACGCCGCCCTGACCGATCATCACGACCGGCCCGTAGACCGGATCGCGATGCGCGCCGACCGCGAGTTCGAACGCCCCCTTGTGCTGACGCGCGATCAGCACGCCGCCATGCTCGACGCCCCGCTCGGCGGCCAGCTTGGCCAAACTGGCATCGAGCTCGTCGAAGGCGGCCAGCGCGCGCTCCTCGCTGTCGAGGCCCAGGCGCACCAGCCCGTATTCGGACTTGTGCGTGATCGACGCCGACACGCCCTTGGCGACCACCGGCAAACCCAGCTCCGCGACGGCGCGCCGCACCTGCTCGCGGTCGCGGCACAGGCGATGGGCGACCGCCGGCAACCCGGCCGCGGCCAGTTGTGAAAGGCTTTGTACTTCGTCGAGCGTGGTGGTGGCGAACGTAGCGGCACCGCTCGACGAAGCCGGCACTGCCGGTGATGCTGCCGATACCGCTGGCGCCGCTGATGCCGGTGATGCCGGTGATGCCGCTGATGCCGGCGATGCCGGTGATGCCGCTGATGCCGGTACCGCCCCCGGCGCCGCCAGCACCGCGGCACGCGCCTGCACATAGCGCGACAGCAGCCCCAACGCGCGCATGGCCGCGCGCTCGCTGTCGAACACCGGCACGCCATGCCGGCGGAAGGCCTGCGCGACCCACTCCTGATTGGCGCTGACCACCACCGGCACGCCGCTGGCCGCGGCAAAGCGCCCGGTCTGCGCGGAGAAGTCGTCGAAGTCGTAGCCCTCGCCGCCGATCGGAAAGCCGACGTGGATCATGTCGGCGGCGCCGCGCTCGGCCACCGCGTCGAGCGTGCGGCCGAAGATCTGCGGCTGGCCCAGCAGCGCGGTCGTCATGTCGATCGGATTGCGCGCGCTGACGTAGCTGGGCAGCACGGCGCGCAGTGCCTCGGTGCCGGCCGCGTCGAACTCGACCAGGCGCAGCCCTTCGTCCTCGGCGGCATCGGCCGCCAGCACGCAGGTCGCCCCCGAATTGCTGATCGCCACCACGCCATCGCCGCGCGGGCGCTGGCCGCCGACGAAGACCTGGCAATACTCGGCCAGCTCGCGGAAGTCGGCCACGCGGACGATGCCATGCCGGCGCAGGAAGGCATCGGCCAGCGCGTCCTCGCCGGCCAGTGCGCCGGTGTGCGAGCTGGCCGTCAACTGGCCGGCGCGCGTGCGGCCCGCCTTGACCGCGAGGATCGGCACGTCGCGCTCGTGCGCCAGCCGCGCGGCCTGCGCCAGCACCTGCGGATCGCGCAGCGACTCGATATACAGCAGCACCACGCGCACCTGCTCGTCATGCAGCACCGCGCGCACGACCTCGGCGGCGCTGACGTCGGCCTCGTTGCCGGTGGCGACCATATAGCGCACGCCGATGCCCCTGCGGCGCAGCCCGCCATAGACGATCGCCGAGCCCGCGCCGCTCTGGCTGACGATGGCGACCGGACCGTCCTGGCCCGCCTCCTCGTTGATCATCGTCGAGAAATGCGCGATCGCGCCGCTGGCGAAGTTGGCGAGGCCCTGCGTGTTCGGACCGAACAGCCGCAGGCCGCCGGCACGCGCGCGCTCGACCAGCCGCCGCTGCTGCGCCGCGCCGGCCTCGCCCAGTTCGGCGAAGCCCGAGGAATAGATCACCGCGCCGCGCGCGCCGATCGCGAGGCATCGCTCGATCGCCTGCTCGACCTCGGTGCCCGGCACGCTGATCACGACCAGATCGGGCGCGGCCGGCAAGGCGTCGAGCGACGGATAGGCGGGCAGGCCCTGGATCGTCGCGCGATTCGGATTGACCGGATAGATCGCGCCGGCAAAGCCGTGCCGGCGCATGTAGTCGATCGGCCGGCCGCCGGCCTTGACCGTGTTGTCGGAGGCGCCGAGCACGGCGACAGAGCGCGGCGACAGCAGCGACAGCAGCGCGCTGCCGTCGTCGGCCGGCGCCGCCGGATTGGCATGAAGATTAGTCATCGCGTCATTCCACCTTGACCTTCGCTTCGCTGGCCACGCGCTTCCACTTGGCGAGTTCTGCCTGCACGAAGCCGCCGAACTGCTCGGCCGACATCGTGCCCGGCGTGGTGGCCGACTGCGCGAGGCTCGCCTTCGAGTCCGGCGCGTTCATGCTCTTGACCGCCTCGCGGTTGAGCCGGTCGACGATCGGCTTGGGCAGGTTGGCGGGGCCATAGAAGCCGATCCAGGTGGTGGCCTCGTAGCCGGCCACGCCCTGCTCGGCGATGGTCGGCACATTCGGCAGCGCATCGCTGCGCTTGGCGGAGGTCATGCCGATCGCCTTGACCTTGCCGTCCTTGACGTACGGCGCCATCGTCATCGCATCGTGGAACAGCGCCGGGATCTGGCCGCCCAGCAGGTCCGCCATCGCGGGCGTGGCGCCCTTGTAGGGGATATGGACCATCGGCGCCTTGGTCATCAGCTTCAGCAGCTCGCCCGACATGTGCGTCGCGCCGCCAATGCTCGACGAGCCGAACGACAGCCCCTCCTTCTGCTTCTTCGCATAGGCGAGGAATTCGGGCAGCGTCGAAACCGGGATGTTGTTGTTGACGACCAGCACGTTGGGCGTGGTCGCCAGCAGCGCGATCGGCGTGAAGTCCTTCGCCGCGTCGTACGGCAGCGAGCTGCGCACCGCGGGGTTGATCACGTGGTGCGTCGCCGAGACCAGCAGCGTGTAGCCGTCGGGCTTGGCGCGCGCGACCATCTCGGTGCCGATCTGCCCGCTGGCGCCGGCACGGTTCTCGACCACGACGGGCTGCTTCAGGTCGACAGCCATGTCCTTGGCGATGCGGCGCGCCAGCAGGTCGGTCATGCCGCCGGCCGGAAACGGCACGATGATGGTGACCGGCTTGCTCGGCCAGTTTTCCTGCGCGGCGGCGGTGCCGGGCGCGATGGCCGCGACGGCGGAAAGGGCGCCAAGGGCGGCCAGCGCCAGCGTGGCGCGCCGCAGGGGGCGGTGGTTTCGAATCATGGTGGTCTCCTTGATGTTGGTTGTCGTTGTTGTCGTTGTGGTTGTCGTCGGCTCTGTCGTCGGCGTTGCGGTTGCCGCCGTCCTTGCCGCTCCCGCGCGGCAGCCGTGCCTCATGGCCGGATGCCGAACTTGCGCACGCCCGCTTCGCGCAGCGGCGCGGCCAGGTTGGCGAACTCGCACAGCAGCGCCCGCGTATCGCGCGGATCGATGATGTCCTCGATGACGAAGGCCTCCGCGCTGCGGAACGGCGAGGTCAGGCTGCGCACCCGCTGCTCGATCTCGGCGCGCTTCTGCACCGGATCGTCGGCGCCCTCGATCTCGGCCTTGTAGGCGACCTCGAGCCCGCCCTCGATCGGCAGCGAACCCCAGTTGCCCGACGGCCAGGCATAGCGGAAGTTGAAGCGGCCCATATGCTGGTGCGCGGCAGCCGCGACGCCGTAGGCGCGCCGCAGGATCACCGAGCACCAGGGCACCGTGGCCTGGTAGACGGCCGACAGCGCGCGCACGCCGTAGCGCATGGTTCCCGCCTTCTCGGCCTCCAGGCCGATCTGGAAGCCGGCGATGTCGACCAGGTTGATCACCGGCAGATGGAAGGCCTCCGCCATGTCGACGAAGCGCGTGAATTTCTCCGCGGTCGCGCTGTCCCAGCCGCCGCCGTAGTAGTACGGATCGCTGGCCACCACCGCGACCGGCCAGCCGTCGACGCGCGCCAGGCCGGTGACGATGGCCCGGCCCCAATGCCGGCCGATCTCGAAGAAGGAGCCCGAGTCGACCAGCGTCTGCACGATCGGGCGGATCTTGTAGACCGCGCGGCCGTCGCGCGGGATCGCCGACAGGAGCCAGTCGTCGCGGCGCGCCGGATCGTCGGTCGGCTCGGCGCGCGGCGGCAGCTCGAACACCGAGGTCGGCAGATACGACAGGAACTGGCGGGCGCGCGCAAAGGCTTCCTCTTCGCTGGCCACCTCGTCGTCAACCACGCCGTTGCGCGTGTGGATATGGCTGCCGCCCAGCTCGTTCTTGGTCAGATGCTGGCCGATGCGCGCCACCACCGGCGGGCCGGCGTTGAACAGCTGCGAGGTCTCCTTGACCATCAGCGAGTAGTGGCTGGCCGCGACGCGCGCCGCGCCCATGCCGGCCACCGATCCCAGCGCCAGCGACACCACCGGTACCAGCGACATGTTCTCGACCACGTGCTGCCACACCTTCATGGTCGGGATCAGCGTATGGCCCTTGGTCTCGATATTGCGCACCGAGCCGCCGCCGCCAGTGCCGTCGACCAGCCGCACCATCGGCAGCCGCAGGTCGCGCGCCATCTTCTCGGCGTGAACGAGCTTGTCGCCGACCGCGCCGTCGTTGGCGCCGCCGCGCACGGTGAAGTCGTCGCCGACCAGCACCACGGGGCGGCCGTCGACGCGCGCCCGCCCCATCACCAGATTGGCCGGCGTGAAGCCGACCAGCCGGCCATTGCTGTCGTACTGGCCGCTGCCGGTCAGGCTGCCGACCTCATGGAAGGAGCCGGGGTCGGCCAGCGCATCGATGCGCTCGCGCACCGTCAGCTTGCCGGCGTCCTTGTGCCGCTGGACCTTGTCCGGCCCGCCCAGTTGGGCCGCCAGCTGGCGGCGGTAGGCCAGTTCATCGATTTCGGGTTGCCACGACACGCGTTGTCTCCTGTTGCTGGTTTGCTGTTGGGGAGACCCAGCGCAGCAACCGTGCCAGCTCGCGTGCCTGCTGCAAGCCGTTGATTTGCTTGAAGAAAACCTTGCGCGCGAAGTACGCGGCTGTTAGGGTGTCCGCCATAACGACATATCAGGACACAGCAGTGTCCGCATCGGAGACAGGCTTTGTCGTCATTGAAGACACATGCGGAGACATCGGCGACCGCTCCAAACGCCTCGAACGCCTCGAACGCCCCGAACGCCCCGAACGCCCCGAACGCGCCCGACGCCCCGGACGCCCTCGGCGCGCTGGTCATCGACCGCGACGGGCAGGTGCTGGCGGCAACCGGGATCGCCAGCGACGACGCGCTCGCCCGCGCCGCGGCAGCGGCGTTGGCAGAGCTGGCCGCCGCCGAGATCACGGCGGCCGATAGTCCGGCCCCCGGCGCACCCGCCCGCGAGGACGGCGGCATTCGCCCCCACCTGTTCGAGGTGACGACGCCCGGCGCCGAAGCCACGCGTCATATCGCACTGGCGCTGGACGACGGCACCACGACGCTGGTGCTGCTGCACCGGCCCGGCGCCGCCACAGCGCTGTTCGATTTCCTCGGCGCCGTGCCGTTTGCCGGCGCCATCCTCGAACACTTCATCACCAACCCGTACCAGGCGATCACCGTGGCGGACCGCGACGGCCGCATGCGCTATATCAGCCCGGTGCACGAGCGCTTCCTCGGGCTGCGCACCGGCGAGGGCATCGGCCAGCCCGCCGAGCGCGTGATTCCGAATTCGCGGCTGCCGCAGGTCGCGGCCAGCGGCAAGGCCGAGATCGGCCAGCTGCAGCGGATGAACGGCGTCACGCGCGTGGTCAACCGCATTCCGATCGTGCAGCACGGCGAAGTGGTCGGCGCGATCGGCCAGGTCCTGTTCAAGGAGCCCGAGGCGATCGCGCGGATGCACAAGGAAGTCAGCGAATTGCGCTCGCAGGTCGCGCACTACCGGCGCGCGCTGGACGACCTGCGCGGCGGCACCGGCCGGCTGATCGGCGACAGCGCGCCGATGCAGCGGCTGCGACGCGAGATCGAGACGGTCGCGCGGCTCGACGTGCCGGTGCTGATCCTCGGCGAGAGCGGCACCGGCAAGGAGCTCGTCGCACGCGCGATCCACGAGGCGAGCCAGCGCGACGGCCGCGAAACACGCGACGGCAAGCCGCTGGTCAGCCTGAACCTGGCCGCGTTGCCGGCCACGCTGATCGAATCCGAACTGTTCGGCCATGCCCCCGGCGCCTTTACCGGCAGCCGCCGCCAGGGCCAGGCCGGCAAGCTCGAGCAGGCGGCCGGCGGCACGCTGTTTCTCGACGAGGTGGCGGACATTCCGATGGAGATGCAGGTCAAGCTGCTGCGCGTGCTGGAGGACCACCTGGTCGAGCGCATCGGCAGCCGCCAGGCGCGCCGCATCGACTTCCGGCTGGTGGCGGCGACCAACCGTGATATCCAGGCGCTGATCGACGCCGGCCGCTTTCGCCTGGACCTGTACTACCGCCTCAGCGGCGTGGTACTGCGCATCCCGGCGCTGCGCCAGCGCCGCGAGGACATCCCCGCGCTGCTGCAGCACTTCGTGCAGGCCTTCTGCGCGCGCAACAACGTGCCGGTGCCCACCATCGACGGCGCGGTGCCCCGCCACCTGGCCGAACGGCCGTGGCCGGGCAACATCCGCCAGCTACGGCAGAAGATCGAAGAAGCGCTGGTGTTCTGCGACGGCGGCCGCCTGCGCGTGGCCGACTTCGCCCGCGGCGACGAGAGCGCGGCGGCGTCAGCGGCCTTGGCCACCGATGCAGCGCCGCACCCGCTGGCGAGAAGCTATGCCGAACACGAGTGGGAAGACGACCCGCGCGGCGAGACCCCGGCGCCCGTTTCGAGTCCCCCTGCCTCCCGCCCCTCCGCCCTGCGGGAACTGGCCTACGAAGCCGCACTCAAGGCCATCGCCGAACATGGCGGCAACAAGAAGCGCGCCGCGCAGGCGCTGGGGATTTCGCGCTCGCATCTGTACACGCTGCTGGCGCGGGGGGCGGGGGGCGGAAGCGACCGTTAGCGCGCCAGGCCCGAGGTCATCGGCCGGTCCTGCGCCGATTCACCGTCCGTGCGCCGCGAGTCCCGCCTCCAGCAATTCCAGCTGCCTCGCAAACTCGGCGGGGCGCCGCTCGCGGAACGTTGTGCGCAGGCGGAGCACCGCGGCGCGTTGCGCGATGGCGGTGAGCTCGAGTTGGATGGCGCGTATTGCGTCCTCTCTCGGCACGTCGCGCGGAAGGTAAACCACGTCGATGTCCACGGAGAGGCGAGGCATGTCGCGAACGAACAGGTTGATTGCGGTGCCACCTTTCATGGCGAACAGATCGCCGGAAAAAACGATGGGCGCAACGGCAAGCAGGAGGCGGACGGTATCGGCGTAGGCGTTATCCATGGGGCTTCAGGCTGAGCAACGTGCCGTCGTCGAGACGGCCGATCCATCGCTTGTTGCTGCCTGAGCGCACCGGGTACTGTGCCAGCAGGGCATCGACATCGACCAGTTCGGTCTCTCGAGCCCACGTCAGAAAAAGCCGAACGGCCTTGACGCTGGTACAGCACGATAGCAATTGTCCGAGCAGGTCCTTGCGAGGGGAACGTAAAACGTCGAAGACGTTACGCGCCTCCTCCAGACTTTGCTTAACACCGGCTTCGTAAAGCATCTCAAGTGCCGCACGTTCCGGGGCGGCGACGCGCACGCCCTCCGACATGCCGGGCGGCGTTACCACTGTTCGCTCCGCCAGCCCCGCATCTGGCCAGTCGAACAAACGGGCATGCACATAGCGCGCCGGATGCCGTTCCGTGAACCAGCCCGGAAGCGCAAAACGAGTGTCGCCCCAAAGCACCAGAGTTTCGCGGCTGCCGAGGTTGTGTCGCATCCCCTGCCAGGCGAGCGCCGTCCTGCCACCGGCATGAAAGCCGGGCACCTGCTTCTGCAGGAAGCGAAGGGCGCCTTCGATGCCGAAGTCGTCGTTGGGAAAGGCGTAGACGCCTTGGGCGAGACGAACCAGCCAGCCGCCGTCCGCATATCGCGCGGCAAGCTGCGGCGACACGCCGAATTGGCGCAGCGTCGCGAGGTCGAATGGCGCCCCGCGGTGCAGGCCGGTCTGCAGGCGTTTGATTATCTGGTAGCGGGAAACTTCAACCATGGTTGAAGAATAGCACCAGATCTAATCAAGGAAGGCGCAAGAGGATTGGATTCCGCTCCGTCCGTCGACTCTTGGTTTATTTTTACCGCAGGATCTAATCAACCGGCGTAGGCGACAGCGCTTTCCGGGCGATGGAATCGCCCGGAATACAACGCCGGTCCTGCCCTCAGTCCGCCTCCCCAAACGCCGCCATCAGCCGCGCCACCGCCGCCGGCACGTCGGCGGCCTCGGTGATCGCGCGCACCACGGCCGCGCTGCCGACGCCGGCTTCCAGTACTTGCGGCAAATTGCTCGCGTCGACGCCGCCGATGCCGACCAGCGCCGGTACCTGCTCACGCATCAGGCGGGCATAGGCATAGAAGCGTCCCAGCCCTTGCGGCTGGGTCGGCATCACCTTGGTGGTGGTCGGAAAGATGGCGCCGAGCGCCAGGTAGCTGGGGCGCAGCGGCGCGACGCGCAGCATCTCGGCGTAGCCGTGCGTCGAAACGCCGAGCCGCAGGCCGGAGGCGCGCAGCGCGTCGAGGTCGGCTTCGTCCAGGTCTTCCTGGCCGAGGTGGATGCCGTAGATGCCGCTGCCCGCGCTGTCGTTGCCGTGCGCGGCGTGGTAGTCCAGCGCGGCGCGCCAATGGTCGTTGATGAAGAGCCGGCTGCGGCTGCCGCGCGCGGCCAGCGCCGAGCGGGCGATCTGCTCGCGCACCGCGGCCGCGTCGTCGGACTTGAAGCGCAGCTGCACGGTCGGGACGCCGAGCGGCACCAGCCGTTCGATCCAGTCGGCGGTCGGCACCACGGCGTAGAGGCCCAGGCGCGCCGGGCATGGCACGAACGGTTCGGCCGACTGCTCCGGCGCGACCAGCGCGGCGTGCCGCACGCGCGGGAAGCGGGAAAACGCGGCGGGCCAGTCGAGCGTGCCGGGCTGCCAGGCGCGCGCCAGGCACAGCGCATCGTGCGCGGGGAAATGCAGCGCCAGCGTGGCCAGCAGCGTCGCGACGAAAGCGGGCGATTGCGCGGCATCGCCGTTGGCATCGGCCTGCGTGGCAAACACCCAGGTCCCCATCGGCGAGCGCACCGTGTCGATCCACTGGCCGCCCTCGCGCTCGGTCTGGATCAGCATCGCGCCGCGCGCGGCGACCCGGTCGATCGTCGCGGCATCGACCTCGCCGTCGGCCAACAGCAGGTCGGCCTGGCCCAGCGGCTCGGCGGCATCGGCCGTCAGCGCGTCCTGCAGCCGCCAGGCGCGCCAGCCGCGGTCGGCCACGCCGAAGGTCTCGCCATGGCGCGCGACCAGCGCGGATTGCAGCGCCGTATCGACCGGCATCGGCGTCGGTTGGCGTGTCATGCGTGCTCCTGTGCGTGCCAGAACGGCATGCCGACCACCGGCGTGCTGGCCTGCGCGATCTCGCGCTCGGGCATCGGTCCGGCCAGATAGGCCAGGCGCCCCGCCTCGACCGCCCGTGCGAAGGCACGCGCCATCTCGATCGGATACGCGGCCTGGGCCACCGCGGTGTTGAGCAGCACGCCGTCGTAGCCCCATTCGAGCACCTGCGCCGCATGCGAGGGCAGGCCCAGGCCCGCGTCGACGATCAGCGGCGTGTCCGGCAGGCGATCGCGCAGCACCCGCATCGCGTGCGGATTGACAGCGCCCTTGCCGGTGCCGATCGGCGCGGCCCACGGCATCAGCGCCTGGCAGCCGGCGTCGAGCAGGCGGCGGCACAGCACCAGATCCTCGGTGCAATACGGCAGCACCTTGAAGCCTTCCTTGATCAGCGTCTCGGCCACGGCCGGCAGGTTCAGCGTGTCGGGCTGCAGCGTGTAGTCGTCGCCGACCAACTCCAGCTTGATCCAGTCGGTCTCGAACACCTCGCGCGCCATCATCGCGGTGGTGATCGCCTCCTGCGCCGCCATGCAGCCGGCGGTATTGGGCAGCACCGGCACCTGCATCGACTTGAGCATCTGCCAGAAGGCCTGGCCGCCCTCGCCGTCGCCGACCGCGCCCTGGCGGCGCAGCGCGACCGTCAGCATGGCCGGCCGTGCAGCCTCGACCGCCGATTGCAGCGTCGCCGGCGACGGATAGCGCGCCGTGCCGAGCAGCAGCCGCGAGGAAAACGATTCGCCGTAGAGCACGAAGGGATCGCGCACGGCATCCTGGGTCGGGAAGGTCATGGGATCAGCCTCCGGTAACGGGTTGCACGAGATCGATGCGGTCGCCGGCGGACAGCGGCGTATCCGCATGGGCGGCGCGCGGCACGAAGCGGCCGTTGAGCGCGGCGGCGAACGGTGGCGGGATCTGCGCCGCGGCCACCGCGTCGGCCAGCGTGGCCGGCGCGTTCAGCGCCAGCGGCTTGCCATTGAGCAGGATTTCCATGGTGTTCAGCGCGTGTGTCATCGGTTGGGACGAGCTTGGCCGGGCGATGCTCGCAGGCGAAAGCCGTGCGCGGTTGCGTCGGATTCGGCGGCGCGCGATGGCGTCGCGCGGCAGCGCGTCAACGCTGGCATCGATGCGGCCATCAACGCAGGCCTCGCTATGGGCATCGTTGCGGCCATCAATGCAGCACCGCATTGCCATGCACGGGCGCGATCATGCCGGGCCAGCGGGCCGAGGCCGGCACCGCATGCGCGGCGGGATCGCCGTCGGCCAGTGCGCGCACGACCTCGCAGGCCGCCTCCACCACCGCCGGCGCGATCAGGAAGCCGTGCCGGTACAGGCCATTGAGGCGCACCACGCGCGCCTGCTCGTCGACCCGTACCGCCGGCAGATGATCGGGACGCGTGGGCCGGCGCTGCACGTTCAGCTCCAGCACGCGCGCCTCGCCGAAGGCCGGATGCAGCGAATACGCGGCCGACAGCAGCTCCAGCGCGGAGCGCACGCTCATCGGCGAGTCGTCCTCGCTTTCCAGTTCGGTGGCGCCGATCACGTACAGGTGGTTCGGCTTGGGCGCGATATAGATCGGATAGCGCGGATGCAGCAGCCGTACCGGCCGGTGCAGCGAGACCTCGGGCGCGAACACCCGTACCACCTCGCCGCGCAGG